>JBCDKH010000051.1 GCA_038746835.1 Planctomycetota bacterium
AACGAGGACTTCGACGCCGACGCGCTGGTCGCCAAAGTCGGCTACAAGCCTGAGCAGGCGGTCGACGTGCAGGCCCTCATGGGCGACAACGTCGACAACGTGCCGGGCATTCCCGGCATCGGCGAGAAGACGGCGGCCAAGCTGATCAACAAGTTCGGCTCCGCCGAGGCCGTCGTCGAGAATGCGGACAAGCTCACGCCCAAGCAGAGCGAGAACGTGCGAAATCATGGCCTTGAGAAGGTCGCTGTCAGCAAGCAGCTGGTCACGCTGAAGGACGACGTCGACCTGGGCGCGTTCGACCCGGCCGCGTGCGACTTCACTGGCCTCGACACGCCAGCCCTTCGCGACCATCTCGACGAGCTCGGCTTCCGCAGCCTGCTCGGTCGGCTTGGTGGGAACGGCTCGCTCAAAGCTGATGCCGACGTGCCCGACAAGCCGTCGGCGAAGTACGCCCCGTTGACCGGCGGATTGTTCGATCAGCACGAGACGGCCGAAGCCGGAGACGGCTTCGATTACCAGTGCGTCGACACGCCGGACAAGCTGGCCGACTTTGCGAAGGAGCTGGCGAAGCAGAGCAGTTTTGCCTTCGACACCGAGACGGATGGCCTGGGAGCGATGTCGAGCGAGCTGATCGGGATGAGCTTCAGCTGGGAAGGCCGCAGCGGCTACTACCTGCCAATCAAGGGGCCGATGGGGGCGACCGTGCTCGATCGTGACGTGGCCATCGGCGCGGTGCGTGCAGCACTCGAAGACCCGAAGGTCGGGAAGATCGGGCACCACCTGAAGTACGACCAGATGGTCATGAGTCGTGCCGGCATCAAGCTGCGCGGGGCCGTCGCGGACACGATGCTGATGGCGTTCCTCATTGACGCCGGACGGACCACGTACAAGATGGACGGTCTCTCCATCGACCTGCTCGGCCACCAGACGATCCCGATCAAAACGCTCATCGGCACGGGAAAGAAGCAGATTTCGCTGGCCGAGGTGCCTGTGGCGGATGTCGCCCGCTACGCCTCGGAGGACGCGGACGTGACGTGGCGGCTCTACGAAGTGCTGAGCGAGAAGCTGGCGAAGTTTCCGACGCTCCAGGCGTTGCACGACGACCTGGAGCTGCCGCTGTCGAACGTGCTCGCCGGCATGGAAGAGGCGGGCATTCGTGTCGATCCAAAGGTGCTCGCCGAGCAGTCGGCGGTGCTGCTGAAGCGGATCGAGCAGCTCCGCGACGACATCGCCGAACAAGCCGGCGGGGAGATGAACCCCGACTCGCCAAAGCAGCTGCAAGAAGTGCTCTTCGACAAGCTCGGGCTCAAGCCGGTTCGCAAGACCAAGACCGGCTACTCGACCGACGCCGCCACGCTCGAACAGCTCGCAAGCGATCACCCGCTCCCCGGCCTGATCCTCGAGTATCGCGGCCTCGTCAAGCTACGCGAGACGTATCTGGAAAACCTCGCAAAGGAGATCAACGCGTCGACCGGTCGCATCCACACAAGCTTCAACCAGACCGGTGCCAGCACGGGAAGGCTCTCGTCGAGCGACCCGAACCTGCAGAACATTCCCGTCCGCACCGACGAAGGCCGACGCATTCGGCTCGCCTTCGTCGCCCCCGAAGGCCGGCAGCTCGTCACTGCCGACTACTCGCAGATCGAACTCCGCTTCCTCGCCCATTTCTGCCAGGAACCGGGACTTCTCGAAGCCTTCCGCGACGGCCAGGACATCCACCGCGCCGTCGCCAGCGACGTCTACGACACGCCGCTGGACGACGTCACCGACGAGCAGCGCCGGTACGCCAAGACGATCAACTTTGCCATCATCTACGGGGTCTCCGCCTTCGGCCTGGCACGCCGCGTCGAAGGGCTCAACCAACGCTCCGCCAAGGAACTGATCGACAACTACAAAGCGACCTACCCCCGCGTCTTCGACTTCTTCGATCAGTGCATCATCGACGCCAAGAGCCAGGGCTACGTCGAGACGATCAAGGGCCGACGCCGGCCGATTCCGGAGATCGAAAGCCGGATCGCCAGCATGCGCCAGTACGCCGAACGGACCGCGATCAACAGCGTCATCCAGGGCAGCGCAG
Organism: Planctomycetota bacterium; assembly: GCA_038746835.1. NCBI lineage: Bacteria > Pseudomonadati > Planctomycetota > Planctomycetota bacterium. The sequence continues at coordinate 2,078 of JBCDKH010000051.1, forward strand.
CCGACCTGATCAAGCTCGCCATGCTCGAAGTCGACCGCCGCCTGCAGGCTTCGAACCTGGATGCGACGCTGCTCCTGCAGGTGCACGACGAACTCGTCTTCGAAGCCGCCGAGGCCGACGTCGAGAAGGTCAAACAGCTCGCCGTCGAGAGTATGGAGAGTGCGATGGAACTCGAAGTGCCTCTCAAGGTCGACACGGGCTCCGCCGCGAATCTCGGCGAGGCGAAGTGAACGCGGCCATGGCTCTGCTCGGCAGCGTTGAAGATTCTTGCCCGTGCGTTACGCTCGCCGGCCGTGATGATTCGACGAACAACGATCCTCGTTGGGGCAGCCCTGGCCCTCGCCGCATGCGGCTGTGCCACGACGCCCCCAACCAGTGCGAGCAACTCCATGAACGACGAAGCGGAAATCCAGCAGTGGTTTGATTCCTGGATCGAATCCACCGTCGAAGGCAAGCCGGAGCTGGCCAACACGCTGGTCGCGGACGATGCCGTGTTCTTCCTTCCTGGCGTCGGGTCGATGGGCAAGGAGCCCTTCATCCTCGCCGCCTGTGGCACCGAAGCGCCGGGCCACGACTTCGACCTCGACAGCAAGATCGAAGACATGCACATCTCGGGCGACATGGCATGGGTGACGTCTCGCCACCGGCTCGACATCACGGAAAAAGCCAACGGCACCACCAGCCGCATGTCGGGTCACGCCTTGTCCGTCCTCGAACGCCGCGACGGCCAGTGGGTCACCGTCCGCGAAGCGAGCACGATGACCGCCGAGAAGTCGGCCGGGTGAGTCGAACCTAAAGCTGCGACGAGCGTGTGACCGGACGCGTTGCGGGCATCGTGGTCGGCATCGTCGCGGGCATTGTGGTCGGCTGCGTCGCCGGAAGGGTCGTCGGCAGTCGCCTTGCAGGGCGAGTCGTGATTTCGGGTGCGGGCAGCCGTTCGCTGCCGGTGTAGATGACCAGGTCTGCCCGGCCGACGTCGTCGGGTCGGAGACGCTGGACGTCGAGCGGGAGCAGGCTGACGGTCATCACCCGGAGGTTGTCGCGCTCTTCGAGCAGCACCGTCAGGCCGCCGTCGAAGTCGGTGTGGAAGGCACCGGAAAGGTGGACCACGGGTCGGCCGTGCTGTCGGCGTGCAGTGCGGATCGAGTCGGCCATCGTCACGTCCCAGACGAGCTGGGCGTCGAAAAAGTCGTCGATTTCAAAGCCCGGCCGGGTCGTCGCGGCCGAGGCGTTCGCCCGTCCCTTGAGTTCCCGCATGACTTCGCCGAAACGCTCGCGGTAGCCGACGAGCAACGCACGATCGTCTTCGGTCGGAACTTCGTAGTCGCGGCTGTCTTCGAGGGCATCGAGCCCTTCGACGCGCGCCTTGGCAGCGGCTTCGCGAGGTGCATTGGCCGGGACCACGGGCAGGCCGAGGCGTCGGACGAGCCGAATCGTGCGGCGGTAGCCCTCGCCCTGGTCGGGCCAGGCGCGAAGGGAGTCGTCCTCCGCCCGGCCACGCTCGAGCATCTCCAGCGACAACGCCCCGCCGGCCTCGGGCCCCGGAAGCGCCGCTGCCGTGAGACGACGCTGGATGAGCTTGGCCGCCCGGTCGTCGTGGAGCTCGCCGATGAGGACGACGTCGACCAGAGCCAACTGCTCCTGGATGGACGACATCGTCGCGGGATCGCCTGTGAAGCCGTCGAACGCGTGCATCATCCGATCGCCGAGCACGAACGCGGTCGACGTCGCATCGACCGACAGCTCCTCCACGACGGCCGGTGACTCCGCGTCGAGCGGACGGTGCGGGTCGGTCGGACCGGTACAACCAACGAGCGAGGCGACACAAACGCAGGCAGCGAGAACGAGAGCGGAACGTCGAGGCATCGCCCGGATGATCGGCCCGACAGTCGCATTCGGCAAGCGACCATCGGCAGCGGTATGCTCCTGGTCCGATGCCCGAACAAGACGTCGTCGTCCCCGAAGTTGCCGAAAGTGTCGCGGAAGTGACCATCCTGAACTGGCACAAAGGTGTCGGCGAGTTCGTCGAAGCCGACGAGGCGCTGGCCGAAGTTGAGACCTATAAGGCCAACGTCGACATGCCCGCACCGTTCGCCGGCGTCATCACGGCCCACGTCGCAGCGGTCGGCGACACGCTGGCGATCGGCGAAGTCGTCGCCAGGATCGACACCGACAAGACCGAGGGCACCGCCGCTCCGGCCGAGTCGAAGGCTGGCGCCGAGCAACCCGCGGAGGCTGCGTCGTCCTCGGGCACGAGCGACGACAAGCTAGCCGATCTCTCGCCGGCCGTTCGCCGCATCGTCAACGACGGCGACCTCGACGTCTCGGCCATCACGGCGACGGGTCCGAACGGTCGCCTGACCAAGGAAGACGTGCTGACGTTCGTCGATCAGCAGAAGTCTGCCAAGCCGGCCACACCGCCGCCTGCTGCGAAAGAAGCACCCAAACCCGCCGCTGCCACCGCTGCCACCCCAGCCCCGGCGGGCGTGTCGAGCGTCGGGGCCGGTGGTCAAACGACGCGGCGTGTGGCGATGAGCAAGATCCGCCGCAGCATCGCCCGCAACCTCCTCGCCGCCCAGCAGAACGCGGCCATCCTGACGACCTTCAACGAGGTCGACCTGACCGAGGTCATGGCCCTTCGCAAGAAATACAAGGAGCCGTTTGGCGACAAGCACGGCGTGGGCCTTGGCTTCATGTCGTTCTTCAGCAAGGCCGCCGCCGTCGCTTTGGCAGAGTTCGAGCGGGTCAACGCCCGCATCGATGGCGACGACATCGTCTACCACGACTACGTCAACCTCGGCGTCGCTGTCAGCACCGAGCGCGGCCTGGTCGTGCCCGTCATCAAGGACGTGCAGGCCATGTCGTTCGCGACCGTCGAGAAGGAAATCAAGCGCGTCGCTCTGGCCGCCCGCGACGGCAAGATCGGCCTGGCGGAGATGTCCGGCGGGACCTTCACGATCACCAACGGCGGCGTCTTCGGCAGCCTGCTGAGCACGCCGATCATCAACGCCCCGCAGTCGGGCATCCTGGGCATGCACACCATCCAGCAACGCCCGATGGCCGTCGACGGCGAGGTCAAGATTCGCCCGATGATGTACGTCGCTCTCAGCTACGACCACCGCATTGTCGACGGGAAAGAGTCCGTGAGCTTCCTGGTACGCCTCAAACAGCTGCTGGAAGACCCGGCAAGGCTGCTGCTTGATGTTTGAGAAGATGCGTTGACAAAGCGGTATAGCAGGAGCTATACATGCATTAGGCCGCGGCGTGACACGTGGTCGCAGTGAGGCATGGATGCTCAGATGAGGACGTTCCTCATCCTCGTCATAGGAATCGACGCGATGAATCCGAGTCCAGTAGCGAGCCTGCTATGCCAAGCAATGTCCGCTTTGCCGTCGTGCGAAAGCTGTTTGGAGATGCCGGTTGGAGCCTGCGGCATGTCCGCGGTTCCCACCATATCTTCGCCAAGCCGGGGCGCCGTCCCTACCCGGTGCCGGTCCACAAGGGTCAGGTGAAACATGCCTACGTCCGTGAAATCAAGAAGCTCCTTGCCCGTGACGACGCCTGAGGTGTCGGCAGAACACGAGAGGCAAGCGGCGGAGGCAGCCGATCGCTATGCGATCCTGCTGGAACGCCACGACGACGGCCTGTTCTATGGCCGCGGCGTAGAGTATCCGTATCTGCTCGGTCACGGCAAGACACCGGCAGCCGCGTACAAGATGGCCCGTGAAGGACTGATCGGCTCGATCGCCGTCGACCTCGCAAGCGGCGAGAAGATTCCCGAGCCGATGAGCGAAAAGCGGGATCAGCAAATCAACGTCCGCGTGTCGACATTCGAGAAACTGCGCATCGAACGCGCGGCGAAGCAGGCCGGATTTCGCGGCATTGCCGATTATCTCAGGCATGCTGCACTGGCAGAAGCCTGACGCTCACTCCGCCGGCTGGGTCGTCGGGGCAGCGTCGGCGTCGGTGTCGTCTTCGTCCGTCTCTCCGTCGTCCATCTCCAGTTCCATCTCTTCCTCAAGGTCGGCTTCGAGATCCTTCATGCTCTTGAAGCCACTGGTCGTGCCAACCAGCGGGACGGAGCTGAAGAAGAGGACCTGGTCTTCGTTGACAGTTTTGAGGACGACCTGCGAGCTGGTGATCTTGGCGACGAGGAGACCGCCGGTCGTGCCCTCGTCGTTGTAGAAGACGATCTCGTCCTCGAGCAGTCGCCACATGCCGATCTCGCCGGTGCGGACGAAGCCCGAGCCGAAGTACATTTGCGTCCCGGCTTCGTTGGCTTCGTCGCGATTCGTCTCCTTCTTGAACGTGCCATCTCCGTAAAGGCTGAAAGTGACCGCCGTGTCAGCGAATCGGCCCTGCCAGGCACCGGTGAGGTTGGCGACATTGACCGGCTTGTCGGCGTCGCAGCCTGCCAGGACGAGGAGGAACGAAGCGAGCAGTCCGAGCGTCAGGAATCGATGCATGCGCGACATCATGCCCGCAACCGCCCTGCCAATTCAAGCAGCCGTCACGCCGCGACGGCTGCGGTGCTGCCGGTCATCGACTGACGCAGCTTGGCGACGCTTTCGTGTTCGATTTGTCGCACCCTTTCACGCGTCAGGCCCACCTCCTTGCCGATCTCCTTGAGCGTCATCGGCTCGCCGCCACCCAGGCCGAAGCGAAGCCGCAGGATGGTCGCGGCACGGTCGTCGATGTCGGCAAGGAGCTCGTGCATCCGCTCGAGGTCATCGAAGTTCATTGCCTCGTCGTCGGGTGTCAGCTCGCGATCGTCCGTGACGACGTCTGCGATCTGAATCTCGTCGCCGTCCTTGCCGCTGGCTCCGACGAATTGCGTGGGCGACGCGTAGGCCTTGAGGGCCTGCTTGATGATGCCATACTTCTTGTCGGTGACTTCGAGTGCGTCGCGCAGTTGATCGTCGTTCGGCGGGCGGCCGATGTCGTCGGTCAGGGTCTTGTGCAGCCGACGGAAGCGGGTCATCAGCTCGACCATGTACGCCGGGATGTGGATCGGCTGGACGCCGTTGATGAGCGACCGCTTGATGGCCTGCTTGATCCACCACGACGCGTACGTGCTGAAGCGTGCGCCGTTCTCGGGGTCGAAGCCCTCGACCGCCTTCAGCAGGCCGATGTTGCCCTCTTCGATCAGGTCCATGAGGCTCATGCCCCGGCCCTGGTAGTGCTTGGCGATGTTGACGACCAGCCGCAGGTTCGAACGCACCATCCGTTCACGGGCGGCCATGTCCTGCTGGTGAATGATCCGGCGGGCCAGCATCTTCTCCTCGTCGGCCGTCAACAGCGGCGAGTCGTTGATCTGACGCAGGTAGAGCTGGATCGCAGTCTGAACGGAGCCGGTGCTGGGCATGGCGGTGCGGGCAAGGAGGTCGCCGACGCCCGAAGTGGCGACTGGCAAAAGCGGCCGACACGTCCGCGTCGGGCCACCCTCGTTTGCTGCATCGACCCGCCAGAGCACCGACTTTGCGCCGGATGGACGATCTACGTGACCGGCGCCTTGGAAAGCGTTGCGTTGGCGGCGGCCCCGGCGAGACGCTTTGCCCCATCGCGGAGTCGACCCTTCCGCAGAAGAGACGTCGCCTCCCGGGCTCGCTGTGCTGCCAGGTGCCACTGCGACAGCTGGTAGGCTCGAACGACGTCGCGTTGCTCGGCCTGGTCTTTCGTTGCCGCGACCAGCGCTCGAACGGCCTTGCGGCGACCGGAGCGACGTTTGGCCGACACGCCTGCCGAATCCTCGTGCAGCCGATAAGCCAGAAGCGGCCGATCGAGGAACGCCATCGGCCCGCAGGCCATGAGGCGGAACCAGTACTCCGAGTCCTCGCCGATCGAGAGGTCCGTATTCCAGTCGCCCGTACGCAGCACCGCTGTCGCACGGGCCAGCACCACGCCCGGCGTGATCACACAGGGCCAGGTCGCGATGGCAAGGCGCGTCGTCGGTTCGCTCGACGAGAGGCGGCGCAGTTCGCCGCAATCCGCGACGTGGCGATCGAGCCGTGTCTGGAGTGCCGGCGTCGTCTCGACCGCTTTGCCGTCGGCATCTTGAAAATGAACGACTGCGTGGACGGCCGAGGCCTGCGGCTGCTTCTTCAGCTCGGCGAGCAGTTGTTCGAGCAGGTCGGCGTCTGGCACGTCGTCCGCGTCGAGCCACCAGAAGGCCGACGGAATGCCGCCGTCGCAAAGTACATTTCGACCGAGGTTTCGGGCTCGGCTGACGCCCGGCTCAGCCGCTTCGACGACCTGCCATCGCCCGTCGGCCTGTGCGTGCTCACGTGCAATGTCGAGTGTTCGATCGGTCGACGCGTTGACCACGATGACGCCACGCCAATGAGCGTGCGTCTGAGCTTCGACGGCGGTCAGGGTTTCGTCGAGATACCGCTCGCCGTTCCGAACCGGAACGACGACGCCCACATGCTGTTTTGCGGTTCGGGACGAGACGGAATCGGCCATGCGCTAGCGGAAGCATGCGCCGAAAGTCGGTCTCAGGTCGAGGGTGAATCGAAGTCGCGGGTTTTCGGACGCGGTTTCGACAGCGCACCTGCGGCGAGAAGCCGGCTACCGTCACGGCCGCATGAAGGACCCGGTTGCGCAGCTGAAGAGCCTCATCCAGGACGTGCCCGACTTTCCGGAGCCGGGCATCCTGTTCCGCGACATCACGCCGCTGCTGGCCGATCCGGCGGGGCTGGCGTTGTCTATTGAGCTGATGGCCAACCCGTTCCGCGGCCAGGGCATCGACCTGGTCATCGGGGCCGAGAGCCGCGGGTTCATCTTCGGGACGGCCGTCGCGTGCTGCCTGTCGGCAGGCTTCGGACTGGTCCGCAAGCCCGGCAAACTGCCGCGGGAAAAGCGGAGCCGCGATTACGCACTCGAGTACGGCACCAACACGCTGGAAATGCACGCGGGCGACGTGAAGCCCGGGCAGAAAGTGCTCATCTGCGACGACGTCCTCGCCACCGGCGGAACGATGGCGGCGTGCATCGAACTCGTCAAAGACCTCGGCGGCGATGTCGTTGCTGCGGCGGTGCTGATCGAACTCGAAGCCCTGGGCGGTCGGGCCCAGCTTGGCGAAACGCCTGTCCACTCCGTCGCGAAGTACTGATCACGTCCGTCGCGCTTGTCCGACGACACGACGACCGCCCAGTGGTCGGACGGCCGCCGCGGACATCTCCCTCCGGAAGATGTCGTTGCTTGTAAGAGCAAGCTCACTTCGAAGCGCCGAAGATGCCGCTCAGCCCAGCCGTGCCGGGCGAACCGAGGCTCTCCGACGATGGGCCTTCCATGCGATCGCGGTCGGCCATGATCGGCTTGGCCGGCGAGGAAGCGGTCGTCGGGCCGGCAACCACCTTGATCGCACCGGCCGGGAGACGAAGGCTGCCGACGTAGTCCTCGGCGGCGGCGATCATCAGCGGGACGTCGGTCATCGGATCCGCGTCGGTGTCGACGTAGACCACCGTCACTTCGCCGGGCTTGCGGCTGTGGGCAATGTAATCCAGTCGCTCACGACCCAGCGACGACAGCCGCGGCCCCGAGCCGTCATCGGCGTCCGCGAAGTGCGTTGCCCGCAGCGAAGCCTCTTCCGTGGCGGCTTGGGCGTATTGCATCTCGAACACCTTCCGCGTGCGGCTCTGCTCGCGGTCGTAGTCGAAGAAGTTCTTGTCATAGGTCGCGCTGCACCCTCCGAGGCCGAGGACGGCAACGGTGATGGTCAGCGGACGCACGAGAGGTCGAAGGCGAAGCATGGCGATCGTTCTGGACGAGGTTCATTTCGGGCACGCCGAGCGGCCCACGTCCAGTCCATCGTCGCGATGTCACCGTTACTTAACCTGAGCCGAAGCGAGACGTTATCGAACCCCGTGAATCACTTGCCCTGTGCGGACGTCGAGCCAGAAGCGGCGTGCCCGGCGTTCTCGCTGCTTGTAATCGATGAGGCCCTCCACCCAGCGATTATCATCAAGCCCGCCAGGATCGCGTCCCGACGCAATCCACTGCTCCTCGAGTTTCTCGCGCGACCAGACAAGCGACGATCCCGCCACACGGAATCGCAAGCCTTTGATGTCGGTGTCAGTCGTGTGAAGCCAAATCAGGTACGGGCAGTGGCGAGCCGCTTCAATGACCTCAGCGAGCCGTGCTGTTCCGTTTCCGAATCTCTCGATCGGCCGGTCTGCATTCAGGACCAGCGAAAGACTAATGTCGAAATCGTTGGAAGGGTGATTAATCGGCCGAAGCATCCCACTCCAATGGGGCCCGGGCTCGTCAACGCCGTAGACGCTCCAGCCAGCACCCCTTGTCGTGATGGTGAAGTACTTGAAGATGTCGGTTTCTGCCGCAAGATCGTTGAGAACACTGATGCCCCGCTTCAGCCGGAGTTTGCTATCTTCCGCCATCAAATCGTCGGCAGTCTTGACATCCGCATCGAACTCAATCCGATCCGGTGCACCGCTCATCGTGTCAAACAAGTAACGAGTCCCGTCTGCAACGGTCAGGCGGAACCGGCCTTCTGCAGTGAATCCGTTTGGAACGGTCTGCCTGCTCGGTCGCCAGGTGTAGTGGCTTGCCGTCCGTGAGATTCGGTTCGGGTGATGAAGAAGGTCTCGAACGCGATACTCCCGCGTCAGCCGGCCATCTCGATAGAGGGCGATGGCGAGGTCACTCAGATTTCGTGAGTCGCTCGCCCATGGCCCGAAGCGGACGATCGTGCGCCCGTCATCCGAGATGGCCGCGCCCCAGGCGTACCAGTCCAATCGATAAAGCTCATCGCCGGCGACTTCTCGAACGACGCCGGTCCCTTCTCCCCAGGTTCCAGGTGTCGGCTCGAACGACACCTCATATCGGCCGTTCTCCGACAGAGCTGAATGCGAACGGGGAGGCCCCGCCGAATCTGCCAAAACGACAGATGACAACGCGCCGGCCACGAGAATTGCTAGCGCGGCTGCAAAGCGGGAACGAAGCATGGAAGTCCTACTCCTCGACGATTGTCTCGCGGACGACTTCTTCGATGCTCGTTTCGCCCTCGAAGATCGCGGCGAGGCCGGATTCGCGGAGGGAGCGCATGCCGCGGGAGCGGGCGGCGTTGCGGAGTTGCTGGGTGCTGGCGTGGGCGACGACCATGTCGCGCATGTCATCGTCGAGCACCATGATCTCGAAGATGCCCATTCGGCCCTTGTAGCCGGTGTTGTTGCAGGTGTCGCAGCCCTTGCCGTAGTAGAAGGTGTGGCCTTCCGCGTCCTTCTCGGTCAGCTCCAGCTCCATGAGCTGTTCGAGCGGCGGTGTGTAGGCGGTCTTGCAATCCCGGCAAACCTTGCGGACCAGGCGCTGGGCAATCACGCCTTCGAGCGTTGCGGTGATGAGGAACGGCTCCAGGCCGAGGTCGAGCATGCGGGCGATCGACGACGGCGCGTCGTTCGTGTGAAGCGTGCTGAAAACCAAGTGACCCGTCAGCGACGCCTGCACCGCGATCTCGGCCGTCTCCTTGTCGCGAATCTCACCCACAAGGATGACGTCCGGGTCCTGACGCAGCATGGCCCGGAGGATTCGGCCGAAGGTCAGCTCGATGTCGGGCTTGATCTGACACTGGACGATGCCGTCGATGTCGTACTCGACCGGGTCCTCGGCGGTGATGAGCTTTTCGGTCGGCTCGTTGAGCTCGCGGAGCGCGCTGTAGAGCGTGGTCGTCTTGCCGCTGCCGGTCGGGCCGGTGACGATGACGATGCCGTTGGGCTTGTTGATGAGCGTGCGGACGGTCGACAGGTCGTCGCCCGCCAGGCCGACCTTGTCGAGGTCGAGGCTGACGTTGGAACGGTCGAGCACACGCATGACGACGCTCTCGCCGAACATCGTCGGCAGCACGCTCACACGCAGGTCGACCGGCTGGTTGTTGACCGTCAGCTCAATGCGGCCGTCCTGCGGGACGCGGCGTTCGGCGATGTCAAGGTTCGCCATGACCTTCACGCGACTGCTGATCGCCGGGGCGATGTGGCTCGGCGGCGGCATCATCTCGTAGAGGACGCCGTCGATGCGATAGCGAATTTTGAACTCGTCCTCAAACGGCTCGAAGTGAATGTCCGACGCCTTGTCCTTGATCGCCTGGAGCAGGACGAGGTTGATGAGCTTCTTGACGGGGTTGCTGTCGGCGGCGCCTTTGAGGTCGTCCAAGTCGATCGACTGGTCGCCACCCTTCTTCAGACCCTTGAGCGACGAATCCTGATCGAAGTCGCCCATGAGCGACGCGAAGCTCTCGGCCTGCTGGGCGTAGTGCTTTTTGATGAGCGCCGCAATCTTGTCCTTGTCGCCGATCTTGGCCGAGACGTTGAAGCCGAAGAGCGTCTTGAGGTCGTCGAGCGCCTGGAAGTTGTCGTGGCTCGCCATCGCGACGACGAGCTTCTTCTTGGCCTTGTCGTAGGCGATCGGAAGGACCTGGTGCGTCTGGGCCGTCTGCGAAGGCACGGCCTCGATGGCCTCGTCGGAGATCTCCACGCCATCAAGGTCGACGAGCTCATAGCCCTGCTGTGCGGCGAGCGCGATGTTGAGGTCGCCGGGCGTGATGTGGCTCAGGTCGACCATGATCTGGCCGAGCGGTCCGCCCTTGCTCTTTTGGAACTTGAGCGCGTCGATCACCTGCTCGCGCGAGACGCGACCCATCTTGTTGAGCACGCGACCCAACGGCCGACCCTTGAGCTGGTCGACGGGCGGAATCGGCTTGGCTTCGGTCGGTGCTTCGGTGGCCATGGGACTCTCTTCTTAATCGTGGCACGACCTTCAGGTCGTGGAAAAAGCGTTCGATCGTCAGACACGATCTGAAAATCGTGCCACGCGGGATCTGGCTCCCTTACCCGCCCTTCATCCGTTGGCGACGCTGGGCCACCTCGGCGGCTTTGGCGTCGGCGGACTTGCTGCCGTCGTCTGAGCCGGCTTGATCTTCGGCCTCGGCGAGGAGCGCGTCGTCGGCGTCCTCCACCTCGACGCCGAGCTTGTTGATGCGGTCCATCATGTAGCCCGGGTTTTTGCTCTTATCGATCGCTTCTTCAGCGCCGATCTTGCCGTCCATGAAGTTGTTCCAGAGGTTGTCGTCCAAGAGCTGCATGCCGTAGCGGGCACCGGTCTGGATTTCCGAGTCGATTCGGAACGACTTGTTCTCACGGATCAGGTTCTGGATGGCGGGCGTGACGTACATGAACTCGTACGCCGCCAGCATGCCGCCATCGACGTCGATGCGCGGCATGAGCGCCTGACTCAGCACGGCGATCAGGTTGTTGGCGAGCTGGACGCGAACCTGCTCCTGCTGGTCCGTCGGGAACGCGTCGATGATGCGGTTGATCGTCGAGGCCGCACCCGACGTGTGCAGCGTTCCGAAGACAAGGTGGCCGGTTTCCGCGGCGGTGATGGCGGAGCCGATGGTTGCGAGGTCACGCATCTCGCCGACGAGCATGACGTCCGGGTCCTGACGCAGGGCTCGGCGGAGCGACTCGGAGAAGCTCGGCACGTCCACGCCGATCTCACGCTGCACGACGATCGACTTCTTGTGCGGGTGGTAGTACTCGATGGGGTCTTCCATCGTGATGATGTGCCGTTCGAACTCCGTATTGATGTAGTCGATCATCGTCGCCAGCGTCGTCGTCTTGCCCGAGCCCGTCGGCCCGGTGACGAGGAAGATGCCGCGAGGACGCCGACAGATCTGCCTGGCCATGTCCGGCAGGCCGATCTGTTCGAACGTGAGGATCTGGTTTGGAATCCGACGCAGCACGAGGCTGGTCATGCCCTTCTGTTTGAAGATGGCCACGCGAAAGCGAGCCTCGGTGCCGAAGGCGAAGCCGAAGTCACCCGAGCCGGTCTCTTCGAACTCCTGCTGAATGCGTTCGGGCGTGATGGCCTTCATCAGCGAGGCGGTGTCCTCGCCTTCAAGCACTTTGGTCTGCAACTCGCGGAGCCGACCACTCATGCGCAGCGTCGGCGGCTTGCCGACGGCCAGGTGCAAGTCGGCCGCCTTCCGTTTGACGACGGTCTCGAGCAGTTTGTCAATCTGAATGGTGGCCATCGGTTTGCGTCGTCAGCGAATGAGTGAAACCCCTCAACATCGGGAATCTGCGAGCCTGCGGCTCCGCAGGCATCACGCCTCTGCCATCTCCAGCTCGGAAGTCTCGGAGTCGTACGAATCGTCCTCTTCGTCTTCCGCCACCGCGGCAACGCCTTCGATCTGGGCGACCTTGACGATCTCGGCGGCGGTGGTGAGGCCCTTGACGACCTTGATCCGCCCGTCGGCGAGGAGGCTCTTCATGCCGCCGCGGATAGCAGCCTGACGCAGCTTGTTGGTCGGGCTCCGCTCGAAAGCGAGCGTCCGCAGCTCATTGTTCATCTGCATCAGCTCGAATATGGCCATCCGGCCGCGGAAACCGGTGTTGGCGCAGTGCTCGCAGCCGCGCGGCTTGTAGAGCTGAACGCCCTCGAGGTCTTCGGGCTTGAATCCTGCCAGACGCAGCCACTTCTTGTCCGGGTCGTTGTCGGGCTGCTTGCACTTGTCGCACAGCTTGCGAATCAGCCGCTGGGCCATGACCGCCTGGATGGACGAGGCAACGAGGAACGGCTTGACGCCCATGTCGATCAGACGCGTGATCGCGGCCGGGGCGTCGTTGGTGTGCAGCGTGCTGAAAACCAGGTGACCCGTCAGCGCCGCCTGAATCGCGACCTCGGCCACCTCCAGGTCGCGAATCTCACCGACCAGAATGACGTTCGGTGCCTGACGCAGCATCGCCCGCAGAATCTTGGCGAACGACAGGCCGATGCCGTCGCGGACCTGACACTGGTTGATGCCGGGGAAGTTGTATTCGACCGGGTCCTCGGCCGTGATGATCTTGCGGTCGGGCCGGTTGAGGACGTTGAGCGCACCGTAGAGCGTGGTCGTCTTACCCGAGCCGGTCGGGCCCGTGACGAGGAAGATGCCATTGGGCCGCTTGATGATTTTCTGGAAGGTCGCGTAGTCGTCTTCCTCGAAGCCCATGTTCTCCAGACCGATGCGGACGTTGTCAGGCCGGAGAATACGAAGCACGGTCGACTCGCCGTGGTAGGCGGGAAGCGACGAGACGCGGAAGTCGACCTGGCTGCCGTCGATCGTCATCTTGATGCGGCCGTCCTGGGGGAGGCGCTTCTCGGCGATGTCGATGCCGGCCATGATCTTGATGCGGCTGATCAGCGGGCCCTTCATCCGGAGCGGGATGTCGTCGCGGATCACACACTCGCCGTCGATGCGGTATCGGACGCGGACGCGGTCCTTGAACGGCTCGATGTGGATGTCGCTCGCCCTGCCACGCACGGCCTCGGCGATGAGTGCCTGCACCAGCTTGATGACCGGCGCCTGCGTCGGGTCGTTCTCGATGTCCTCGCCAACGCCGGCGAGGTCGACCGACTTGTCGACGGAGCGGTCGACCGACTTGTCGAGGCTGCGGTCGACGGATTGGTCCAGCGACTCGCGCAGACGGTCGACCGTGCGGTCCATCGTCTGGTCGATGGTGTTGGCGGCCGATTTGCTGAAGAGCTCATCGATGACGGCCTTGATGCGATCGCGTGGGGCGAGCACGGGCCGGATGTCCTTGCCCAGACGGAACTTCAGGACGTCCTGCAACTCCATGTCCAGCGGGTCGTGGACGGCCAGGCGCAGCTTGCCGTTCTCGCTGCCCAGCGGCAGGACCAGATGCTTCTGCATGAGGTCGTCCGGCACGGCGTTGACGGCCCCGGGCGGGATCGACTGCTTGTCGAGGTCGACGTACTCCATGCCCTGCTGGGCGGCCAACGCCTTGTAGACGTTGGCGTCCGTGCAGAGCTTGAGGTCGATGAGGCCCTCGCCGATGCGCAGCCGCTTCTTCTTGGCATGCGCGAGGCCTTTTTCGACTTCTTTGACGTTGATGACGCCGAAGTCGACGAGGATTTCACCGAGGCGCTTCTGAGACTTGGCCATGGGACGGTCTACGGGATGACGTCGGACCGAACGGCCGACAAGGCGGGACGCCGATTCTACCGCGACATCCGCCTCGTCGCCAGCTTGTGAAGTGGCCATAGCGTCTCGCGTGGGTCGACGGCAAGCGACGCTCCGAGCGATTTTCGCAGTGCCCACGCGGGCCAATGTTGCCTGGCGCGACGTGGAATCGCTGCTTCGAAGCCTCGGAGCAACCCTTGAAGAAGGTGCGGGCTCTCGCGTCCGTGTGTCGCTCAACGGCATCGATGCCGTCTTTCACCGCCCGCATCCGCAACCCGAGGCGTCGCGAGCTGTGATACGCTCCGTCAGGTCGTTCTTGATCAACGCCGGAGTGACGCCATGAGCAGAGCAGCCCGCAGCACCGACGTCTCTCAGATCGAGGTGGGACGACTTCACTACAAGGGGTACGAGGGAACAGCCGTCTTCGATGAGGAAGACGACTGCTTCGCGGGCACCGTGCAGGGCCTTTCGGATGTGATCCACTACGAGGGTCGCAGCGTCGACGAGCTGAAAGAGAGCTTTCGCGCGTCTGTCGACGACTACCTCGAATGGTGCAGGCAGCGTGGAAAGCAACCGCAGTTGCCTTCGGCCGCGACAGAAGCTGCCTAGCGACGCCGACGCAGCATGGTCAGGCCGGCGAGGCCGAGGGCGGCGGCGGAGGTGGGCTCGGGGACGACGGCGAAGCTGATGCGGAAGATCGGCGTGTCGCCAGCCAGGTTCGTGTCGAACGTGTAGGCCGGGGTTGGGAGGCCGTCGAAGACCGAAAGCTCGCTGAAGTCGAACGCCACCGTGCCGTTTTCGGGCGTGCGGAGGTCGTTGTTCCCGCCGACGAGGAATGCCGCGGCTGCGGGGTCGGCGACTTCGCTGTTGGCGTCCCAGATCTGCGAGGCGGTCTGCGTGATCTCGGTGATGAGCAGGTTGCCGTCGTCGTCGAAGAGCTGGAACGCGGTCGGATTGTCGTTGCCGAGGAACAGGTCGTTGCTCGGAATGACCATGTTGGCGAACGTGAAGAACTGGTTCAGGTCGGTATCGACCGTGAAAACGTTGCTGCCGGTCGCACCTGGGAAGAGCGGTCCAGGGCCGGTCGATGGGACGACGGTGCCACGGGTCGAAGCCGGCTCGGCGGTGGCGGCCTCGTCGAACCAGACGTCACCCACGCCGCCCTCGGCGACGCTGACGATGCCCGCACCGGCGGTTTCGTCGATGTTGAAGGCGTCGAAGGTGCCGTTGCCGAAGACGATCCGCAGCGGCGCGAATGAGATGTCGTTGGCCGGTGCGAGGTTTTCGACGGTGACTTCGACGGGAAGCGTCTGGGCGTGTGCGTACGACGACAGTGCGACCGCGGCAGCCGCGGCGGGGAGAATGGCGCGCATGTTTCTCTTTCGGGAGGAGAGGAAGTGGGCTTGGCGGTGCACGTGACCGCTCGTTCTCCCCGGAATCGAGGAACCGCCTGTCGCCTTTCTCACGACTCCCATTTTTCTTCGCAATTTGCGCAAGAGACTGCGAGCCGCAGGCTCGCAGCTACCTCGTGCCTCCGAACGTCATCTCAATCCGAGATCGCCGGTTTATTGCCCGCAGTCCGGATCGGAACAGCTGCACCCACGATGCCGCTCCCGATAGGCCTCGACGACGCCGTCCATCCGCTTCGACTGCGTCACCGACTTCTGGCACGGCTTGCAGATGAGCCGATGCAGCCGCTCCGCCAACCGCTCCATCCAATGCGCTTCGCCATAGCCGGCCTTGAGGCGGATCAACTCCGCCTGCTCGCAGCGGCAGGTCAGGACCAGGAGGATGTGACGAAGAGCGGTCTTCACGATTCAGGCTTCGAAGTGGTGTGCCAGATCCTCTTTCAGACGCAGTCGGGCTCGGTGAATCAGCGTCCAGAGGTTGCCGCTCGTGACACTCAACAGCCGGCAAACCTCGTCGGTAGGGACCTCGTCCAGCTCTCGAAGGGTAAACGCCTGCCGCATCTTCATCGGCAAACGGTCGACGGCGGCGTCGAAGTCGGCCCAGAACTCGGCAGCTTTCGCCGAAGCCTCGGGTTGCCCCGTCCAGGCCTTGGGGCGAGCGACGAAAAATCCGTCCTTGAAGACGCCTGTCGGCTCCCGAACGAGCTTGGCGACCTCTTCTTCGGCCCGATCTGCGACGTTGGCGTGCCGCAGACGATCGACGATCCGTCGTCGAAGGGCCGTGAAAAGCCACCCTCGCCAATGCGTCGGCGTGACGAGCGCGGGGTCACAAGCCGCCGCAAACACGTCCGCCACCGCTTCTTCGGCCGCGTCCTGGTCGCCAAGACGCCTGGCTGCGAACGCCCGCAGCTCTGCCTCGTGCCGACGCCACACGTCAGCCAGCGGTAAGGCTTCGGCGTCATCAGGCATGAAGGGAGCGGCAGTCGAGGAGCAGCGTCAGGAAACGACATCGGCAAACGGCCTGCATCCTTGCAGAGCCCTGGCCCCATTTTCGACACGCTGGACGCCTCGAACCGAGAAGTTTAGATAGCCGTAAAAGTATCTGCGGGTTGTCCGACGCGTGATCGCGTCCTTAACGTCGCCTTCCAACCATTCCTTCCGAAGAGAACACCATGGCAGAGCACGCAGCTGAAATCACCGAAGCGAACTTCGACGACGAAGTCATCAAGAGCGACAAGCCCGTCCTGCTCGACTTCTGGGCCGAGTGGTGCCCGCCGTGCAAGATGATCGGCCCGCACATCGACAACTTCGCCAAGGAGTACGCCGAGACCGTCAAGATCGGCAAGGTCGACGTCGACTCCAATCAGTCGCTCGCCCAGCGCTACGGCATCAGCGCCATTCCGACACTCATCATGTTCAAGGACGGCGAGGCCGTTCAGACGATCCAGGGCGCGGACCTCAACAAGATCAAGGAAGCGCTCGACGCGGCCTGAGGCCGTGACACTGCTTGTCCATGACCGTCCTGCGTGTCATCGCGACCCACACGTTCCGCGAGGCGGTGACGCAGCCGCTGTTTCCATTGCTCCTCGTCGCCGGTTCAGCGGTGCTGGGGCTCTACGGGCTGCTGCCCTTCTTCACGCTCGGTGAGGACGTGGTCATGTACAAGGCCGTCGGGCTGGACGTGGTCATCGCGATTGCACTCATCATCGGCGTCATCGCGGCAGGCCGGACCGTCCACGACGAGATCGAAGACCGGACGATGCTCACGTTGATGAGCAAGCCCGTCGGCCGGGGCGAGGCACTCGTCGGCAAGTTCCTCGGCCTCTTCGCCGCCGTCGGGCTCGCGGTGCTCACACTCGGCATCGTGATGGCCGTGCTGACGTGGCGTCGCATTCCCGGCGATTTCAACCTTCCGCCCGATCCGATCCTGACAACGCAGATCACGCAGCTGGGCGATCTGCGCTCGATGCACTTGGCCGGACTCTGGCCGCAGCTGGTTTTGGCGTGGCTGCAGGTCGGGACGCTCGTCGCGATCGGCGTCGCGCTCTCGACGCGCTTCGGCATCGCGCTCACGCTGCCAGCGACACTGCTGCTCTACGTCGCCGGCAACCTGACTGCGTACCTCGACATTGCCTTCACCTCGGGCAGCTGG
>JBCDKH010000052.1 GCA_038746835.1 Planctomycetota bacterium
CGACAAGGGGCATCGTGGTACGAGTCGACAGCGGTGGTCACGTGGCCGGTTGGCTCGTCACTGCACCGCCGCTGGCGGGGCCGACTAATGCCGCGTATTTGGCGATGGCGCCGGTCGTGTAGTCGGTGACGCGCGGGGTCCAGGCGGCGCGGCGGCGGGTGAGGTCGTCGTCGCTCACCTCCAGTTCGATCGTGCCGGCGTGGGCGTCGATGGCGATGGTGTCGCCGTCGCGGACGAGGGCGATGGGGCCGCCGACCTGGGCCTCGGGGCCGCAGTGGCCGATCATGAGGCCGCGGGTGGCGCCCGAGAAGCGGCCGTCGGTGATCATGCAGACGTCGTAGCCGAGGCCCTGCCCGACGATGGCGGCGGTGACGCCGAGCATCTCGCGCATGCCGGGGCCACCCTTGGGTCCTTCGTAGCGGATCACGACGACGTCGCCGGCGACGATCTTGCTCGCCTGCACCGCGGCCATGGCGTCTTCCTCGCAGTCGAAGCACTTGGCCGGGCCGCGGTGCTGGAGGCGTTTGACGCCGGCGGTCTTGATGACGCAGCCGTCGGGGGCGAGCGATCCGCGGAGGACGTGCAGGCCGCCGTGGGGTTCGTAGGCCTTGCTCACGGGGACGACGACGTCCTGATCTTCCTTGAGAACGACGTCTTTGAGGTTCTCCGCCATCGTGCGGCCGGTGACGGTGAGCGTGTCGCCGTGGAGCAGGTCGGCGTCGAGGAGGACCTTGAGGATCGCGGGGATGCCGCCGGCCTGGTGGACCTCGTAGGCGGTGTAGCGGCCGAACGGCTTGAGGTCGGCGATGATCGGCGTGCGGCGGCTGATGCGGTCGATGTCGTCGAGCGTGAGCGTCAAACCACACTCGGCCGCCAATGCTGGAAGGTGCAACGCGACGTTTGTAGAGCCACCCGTGGCGGCGGCGACGGCGACGGCGTTCTCAAACGCCTTCATCGTCATGATGTCGCGCGGTTTGACGTCATTCATCAATAGTTGAAGGACGGCGTCGCCGCACTGTTTTGCATACTCGTCTCGCGACTCGTCGACGGCGGGCGGGGAGCCGCTGCCGGGAAGGGCCATACCGATGGCTTCGGCGACGGTGGCCATGGTGTTGGCGGTGAACTGGCCGCCGCAGGAGCCGGCCGACGGGCAGGCGGCGCACTCGACGCGGCGGAGTTGTTCGTCGTCGATCTTGCCGGCCGAGTGGGCGCCGACGGCCTCGTAGACGTCCTGGACGGTGAGTTTTTTGCCGTCGAGTTCTCCTGGGAGGATGGTGCCGCCGTAGAGGAAGACCGACGGTCGGTTGAGGCGGGCCATGGCCATGAGCATGCCGGGCAGGGACTTGTCGCAGCCGGCGATGCCGACGAAGGCGTCGTAGCCGTGGGCGCGGAACATGAGCTCGGCCGAGTCGGCGATGACCTCGCGGCTGACGAGGCTGGCCTTCATGCCCTGGTGGCCCATGCCGATGCCGTCGGAGACGCTGATGGTGTGGAAACGCCTGGGGGTTCCGCCGGCCGCCTTGACGCCGTCGGCGGCGGCGATGGCCTGGCGGTCGAGGGTGGTGTTGCAGGGCGTGGCCTCGTTCCACGCGGCCCCGACGCCGACCCAGGGCTTGTCCATGTCCTCGTCGGTGAGGCCCATGGCGCGGAAGAACGCGCGGTGCGGGGCACGCTCGGGTCCGTCGGTGACGACGCGGGAATGGGGGCGGGGGAAGGCGGAGGTGCTGGCGGTCATTCTGCCGGAACGTTAGTTTGCGAACGTGGTCGACGCGACTGCTGACGATGGTCCGCCGGAGACGCAATTGTCCGATGATTCGGCGATGATTTGGGGGATTGTGTCTGTGATGGTCGCGGTGCTGTCGCTCGTGTGCTGTGCGTTCCCTGTCTTCGGATGGTGGCGTGTTGCGTTTCCGCTGGTCGGTCTGGCGATGGCAGGAATCGGTTGGAAGATGGCTCAGGCGAAGCCACGTTTCAGCCGCGGCTGGCCGATCGCTGGAGCAATCACGAACGGGATCGCGCTCTTGATCATCGTGTCTCTACTCATCGTCGCGAGCATCATGGCGTCGCGTCGCGAGAGACAGTTCATGGAAGACATCACGCGAACTACCACAGAGCGGCTCGAGCAGCAGATAAAGAGTGGTGAGACGGACGCTGCGACGCAGCCCGCGGGTAGGTAGGCTTTCGCGTTGCTGGCCGCTCACGATTTGAATGCGAGGTCGCTGTCTGGGCGCGGCACGGCAAGGTTCGATTGAAACCGAAGGCCGACGACTTCACGCTTGCTCGGAAACCGACCGATTGCTCGTCGCCAGCCAGTCGTCACGGATCGTCACGCCCCAGCCGGGCCCGGGCTCGGTGTGGAGTTGGCCGTCGCGGACGACGGGCATCGGGGCATAGGCGTTCTCGAAGTGCGGTTGTGACTCGATGCCGACTTCGATGTAAGGGCCGGGGCGTTTGACGGCACACATCAGATGGTGCGTCGCGACGAGAAGGAGCGAGCGGTTGGCAGCGTGCGGGAGGATCGGGATGGCGAGACCGTCGGCGAGGTCGCCGATCTGCAGGAGTCGCGTGATACCACCGGCGTAACAGACGTCGGGCTGGACGATGTCCATCGCTCGAGCCTTCAGCATGCGTCGGAACTGGGCCACGTCGTTGTCCTGCTCGCCGCAGGCGACGTCGATCGAAAGGGCGTCGGTGACTTCCTTTGTCTGTTCCCATTCCCCAAAGAGGCAGGGCTCCTCAAAGTGGGCGTAGCCATGATCTTCGAGCAGGCGACCGACCTCGATGGCACGCGTCGGCGAGAAGCCGCCGTTGGCGTCGGCCATGAGCGTGGCGTCGTCGCCGAGGGCTTGGCGGATGGTCGGAATGATCGTCTCGGTTCGGCCCGGCGATGCGTCGACGTCTCGGCCGTTTGTCTTGCCGACGCGGATCTTGAAGGCGTCGAAGCCGAAGTCGTTACGAAGCCGGACCAGTCGATCAGCTTCGTCGCTCGGTGCGATGTCGCGTCGCATGCTCGACGCATAAGCCCGAATCGGCTCAAGTCGGCCGCCGAGGAGTTCGGCGACGGGCTTACCGGCCAGCTTGCCTCGGAGATCCCAGACGGCCAGGTCGACGCCTGCCAAGGCCCGGCAGACGTAGCTCCATGGGTACTTGTGATTCGCCAGTAGCGCTACGTCGAGCCGGTCTTCGGAGGCGTCGAGTGTGTGGCCGAGAAAGAACCAGGCGACCTGACGATGCAGCACACTCGCGGTGATGTCTGCGTTGTACGGTGCGAGTTGTCCCCAGCCGAACGAGCCGTCGCTGAGGGTCAACCGGACAAGTCCGAGCTGATGGTCGGGCGAAACGAACGACTCGACCCGCTCGACGACGGGTTCGCTCACGATGCCTCCTCGGCCGCGAAGGCATTCGACCAGACAACGATCTCGCCACACACGCGGCGGGACCAGTCGAGGTCGTGGCCGAGGGTGATGACGCGGGAGCGGTCGCTGGGGAAGGTGTTTTGATCCATCGGCACGAGGACTACGTTAGAGCGATGGGGAAGGTCGCGACCGCCGTCAGCCTTCCCTTTGCGGTAGCCGCAGTCGGCGGTTTGCTGGGCATTTTGACGAACCTCTCGCACGCCGCGATCAGTGGCGAGTACTTCAGCCTCGTGCTGAATCGTGGCGGGTCGCCGCAGTCGATCGCGTTCGAGCACGGGTGGATCGAAGGAGGGATTTCGGGTTTCGCCTTCGGGTTGCTGTTGACGCTGTTTGCTGGTGCGTCGGGGTGGGCATGGTTGAGTTGGCGGAACATGGTTCGCCCCGTCGTGTTCGGCCTGATCGCTGCGGCGATCTGCATGATCGTGGGCGGCATCGCCGGTGCGACTTGGGCGGCGGTGTCGTCCGACTCGTTCATCTCGAACTTCCGTCAGGCGCGACGGGCCAGCAACGTGGTTGCCTTCGCCTGGGTCGGCGGGAGCATCTGGGCCGCTTACGGCGGCGTGCTGGTCGCGATGATCACAGCCGCCGTCGTCTGGACGCGGCAGCTTGTTCGACTTGCGGTGGCGGAGCGCGGCTTTGCAGTCGAAGCGGTCGCGTCGGACGAGTGATTCGAGGTGGACCATCGTTTCCGCAAGGCTTTTGCGGGACAATCGAGTAGACTTGCAACATGGCCGAGACGATCACGTTGGAAGGCGAGGCGGCAGCCGGGCTGCGGCAGGCGGCTCGGCGGGCGGGGTACGACGACCCCGGCCGGTTCGTCGTCGAGACGTTCCCCGTCACGCCCGACGAACGCCCCGAGCCCAAGCGCGGCGAGGACGGGCTGACCCGTGGGGAGCGGTTGATCCAGCGGATTCGAGCCAACCCGCCGCGGGTCACGATGACCAGCGACGAGGTCATGGAGATGACCCGCGGCTCAGACTGGAAATCGGCCGTCCCGTTCGATGATGACGATCAAGGACCGGATTCGCCGTGAGCATTC
Organism: Planctomycetota bacterium; assembly: GCA_038746835.1. NCBI lineage: Bacteria > Pseudomonadati > Planctomycetota > Planctomycetota bacterium. Next base: position 4,456 of record JBCDKH010000052.1, read on the forward strand.
ACCTCATTGATGCGAACGTTCTGATCGACTTTCTCAGTCCCGATGCAGCACATCACGTGGCGTCAGCTCAGCTAGTGGGCGATCTCGTCGATATCGGTGAGGCGGCGATCAACCAGATCATCTATGCCGAGGTGCTCGCGGGGCTGGAGTCGGAAGCGGAATTTGCCGAGACATTCGCCGACGAAGAACTACAGCGGCTCGACCTGCCGTGGGAGGCGGCGTGGCCTGCGAGTCAGGCTCATGCTCGCTACCGGATGTTGAAAGGCACAAGAAGATCGCCGATGCCGGACTTCTACATTGGAGCGCATGCCGAGGTGCAAGGGCTGACGATCGTGACGCGGGATGCGACGCGGTACCGGACGTACTTCCCGGCGGTCGAGGTGGTCACTCCGTAGCTGGTTCCCACTGTCGTGGGCGTGGCGTGCCGTAGTAGTACAGGTGCTCTTCGGGGATCGTCACGTCCACGCCGTTCGTGTCCTGCAGGCCGTAGGGCGTTTCGACGAGCGTCGGGTACGGTTCGAGCGTCGACGGGGCTAACGCCAACAGCTCCTCCAACTCCCGCTGCTCTTGTGGCGTGCGGCGGTCGATGCCGAGGTCCAGAAGCTCGTCGATTCGCTCCTGCATCGTTGCATCGTACGTCATGCGGCAACCGCGGACCGGTCACGCCAAGCGGGACTTGGACCGGAAGGCGCTGGGCGACTCGCCCGCGGTTTTGCGGAAGACGGTCGCGAAGTAGGTCGGGTCGACGAAGCCAGAGCGGGCGGCGATCTCGGGGATCGCAAAGTCGGTCTCGGCGAGAAGCCGCTTGGAGCGCTCGATCCGCATGGCCGTGATGTACGACTGGAGCGTCTGGCCGACGGCGCGTTTGAAGCGGACTTCGAGCGAGCGGCGCGAGAGCGGGACCGATCGCAACACGTCGGCCGTGGAGATCGGTTCGGTGAGGTGCTGCCGGACGTAGCCGATCGCTGCCGCGACGTCGTGGTCGTCGATGGCGAGGCCGTTGGTGGTCTGACGCGTGACGATGCCGGTCGGCGGGATGCGGACTGTGTCCGCGTCGAGTGTCTTGCCCTGCACGAGGCGATCGAGCATGGCCGCGGCTTCAAAGCCGAGCTTTTGCCACGGGATTGCGACGCTGGAGATGCGCGGCTCCATCATCTGCGACGTGAGCTCGTCGTTGTCCACGCCGAGGACGGCCACCTGCTCGGGCATCGTCCGCCGAAGCTCCATCGCTTGTCGGACGACGAAGACGGCGAGCATGTCCGAGCTGGCGAACACGCCGACCGGCGTCGGGCACTGCTCGAGCAATTCGCGAACGCTGGCCTCGGCCGACGGCCACGACGGCAATCGCAGGACGGAGGCATGGCAGCCGGCTTCCTGGGCGTGTTCGACGAACGCTTCGGCACGGACCCTGGAGAAGTGCCAGATCGGGAGTTGCAGCGCGACGAGTCGTCGATAGCCGCGGGCGATGAAGTCGTCGGCCGCGAGTCTGCCGATGGCGCGATCGTCGGGCACCACGGCGGGCATCCCGGGGTCGGCGGCACCGGACGAGGTGTTGACGGTTGGGAGTCCGGTTGATCGCAGCGCGTCGATCAGGCCCGGTCGAAGCGCGTAGGCGATGACGGCGGATGTTCCGCGGCGCAAGGCGGGGAGACGTTGCCGTGATTGGTTGTGATGGTCGAGGGAGATGGTCCAGCCGCCGTGGGCGTTGGCGTACCGGGCCATGCCGGCGAGCACGCCTCGGCCGTAGCTTTGCACGCAGTCGACAAGGGCGAGAACGCGCATGGGGTTCCTCCTGGGCGGGTCGGGGACGCAGCTTCGAGTGGTGCGCAAACGCAAAGCAATTCTGCGTCATCGCGTGTGGTCAGGTCAAGCGAAACGCGTCATACTTCTCGCTCGTGGGGAAGAGTGGCGGCGCAGCCGTCGGACCCTGTCCTGCTCGGAGGAGAACACCATGCGTTTTTCGGCTCACATCGGCCTTGTATCGTCCGTCACGCTCGGCTTGCTGGCAGCAGGCTTGGCCAGTTCGTCGGCGGAGGCCCGGACGTTGAACATCGACGCGTCGGATTCCGCGATGACGGTCGATGCCGTCTTCGTCAACGGCACCACCGGCACCGGCGACTTCCTCGACGGCCCCTTCCCCGAGCCGGGCGTCGGGAACCAGAACAACCTGCGGGCAGGCCAGTTCCAGGGACGCATCCAGCGGCCGATCATCGCGATTCCGCTGCCGGCGCTCGATGCCAACGAAGCGCTCCTGAGCGCGAACTTCCGCTTCAGCACCGCATTCCCGTCGGGAAATCCCCAGTTCAGCGTGGATCTCGAAGCGATCGGCGTGCGGTCGAGCGGGACGATCCAGATCAGCGACTACGAGGAGCCGGGCACGCTGATCGACGACAGCGTCCTGTTCCCAGGCGTGCCGAACTTCAGCACCCGGCGGCTCGACACGGTCGGCGAGGCTTCGCTGCTGAGCTACCTGTCGACCAATTACTCGGCCGGCGACTTCCTGTTCCTGCGGTTTACGATGGACACGATCAGCCCGCCGAACGACAAGTTCTACCGGATCTTCGCGGACAACACCGGCGCGAGCCCTCGTCTGGAGCTCGAGACCTTCGTCATCCCTGAGCCGGCGACTGCCGGGGCCGGGCTGATCGGGCTGATTGCCGTCGGCATGCGGCGGCGTCGATCGTCGGTCTGACACACGGCATGCCAAGTCGGCGAAGCGAGGCGCGGTCGGGTACGCTTTGGCCGATGCGGTGGCTGCTGCTTCTGGTTCTCGTCGTCTCCACCGGCTGTGTCGAGCGGCGGATGAAGCTCCTGAGCCAGCCGCCAGGGGCACTCGTCTTCGTCAACGGCGAAGAGGTCGGGCGAACGCCGGTCAAGGTGCCGTTCACGTGGTACGGCAACTACGACGTCGTCCTCCGCAAGGAGGGCTTTGCCACGCTCGACAAGACGCGTTGGATCGTCGCGCCGTGGTGGCAGTGGGTCGGGTTCGACCTGATCGCCGACGTGCTGCCGATTCGGCTGACGCACACGCCAGAGCTGAGCTTCGTGCTGGAGCCCGACGCCGGTGCGGAGGACGGGCTGGTGGAGCGGGCGGAGGCGTACCGCGACGAGACGCTGGACGAATAGCTACCGCTGTTCAAGCACGAGCGCGCCGGTGATCGACGTCTGACGATCCTGGTCGATCGGGCCAGCCCAGCTGGAGCTTCGACCGGTCGCTCCGTCGTGGTGGATTGCGTTGAACAGCACCAGCTCCGGCCGAAGCGGGCCTTGGCGGAAGCGGCCTGGGGCGTCGGCACCCTCGGCCAGGGCGTGCCACGGCAGCCGCAGCTCGCCACGCCATTGGCCATCGTCATCGACGGTGGCGGCGTAGGCGAGGTCGATCGCAGCGGGTCCCCACGCCCGCCCGTCGGTCGATCGGCTGACGAGCGCCAGGCCGTTGGGCTTGAGCGTCACGTGCGTCCAGGGACCCGGTGCGGGGTCGCCTTGGACGTAGCCGACGGGACGAATCGTGAAGGCGATCGCGTCCTCACCCCAAAGCCTGCCGAGCTGGCGGCGCACGAAGCTCGATGACGCAGCGGAAGATGACATCGGAACGCGGAATCCGATGAGGAGGCTAATGTCATCCTCTGATATCAGCGTCATCGGCGACTGAGTATCAAAACCATTATCATCGCTGTGACGACGATTGCTAAATGCAATCCATGATTGATCAGCAAGCGTCAACGCCGTCGTCCAGTCGGCGAGAAGACCGTCGATGATCGGAGCTTTGTCGAATTGAAGAACCTTTGCAGCAGGCGCGGCGAGGGTGGCGGCGTTCGACACGCCGGAGTACTCGTCGGTTACCGAGAGTGTCTGCGGCGTGTCTGTGATTGACTGCGAAAGCTCAGTCGTAGCACCGGAAACGACCCGAAACAGGCCGCCCTCGAAGGCGGCGCTGTTCGGCGGGGCTGGGGCGAGCGGCGACCAGCCGGCGGGCAGGTCCGGCAAGCTCGCCGTCATGCCTTCGGCCTCGGGCTCAGACGGCGCACGAACGACCGCCTCGGCCCGCATCACCAGCGACCGCCGGTCCGTCGGGTCCGACGCGAACCGCGGACCTTGGCGAAGGTCCCAACGCACACGCGTCACCCGCGGCTCAAGCGTCGGCGACGGCAGGACCAGTCGCTCGCCACGAGCGGCTGCTGTAGCGAGGCGTCGGCCGGCGATCAGGTCGCTCGCGCTCGCGGCACCTGCGTGGAGGTCGAGGCCCGGCGTGTCGCGCAGGAGCACCGGGACCACGATCGGCCGGGCCACCGTCCGCGCTAGCCGACGCACCTCCGCCTCGCCCGTCGTCGCCATCGCCGCCTGCAGGAGGGCCGCGTCGAATCGCGCTCGCCTGGCACGCATCGCCGCCAGACCCACGACGGCGGGCTCGTCGAGATCGAAAGCCTCGCCCGGGTAGAACCAGCGGTCGAGCTCGCCGGTGGACGTGCCGACTGCCTCGTCGACCAGCACAGCCTCGGCCCCGCGTGCGACGGCGAGCCAGCCCGCGTCGATCGGCACGTCGGCCGCGTCGAATCGCAGGAAACCCGGGCGATCGACGGGTCCGGGCCTGCTGAACTCGATCGCGCCCTGCGCGCGAGTGACGACGTTGGGCGGCGTGCCCTCCGATCGTGCACGCGCGACGTCGACCAGCAGCGTCGGCCCGTCGTCGCGAGCCAAGGCCGAGACGAGTCGCAGGGCGGCGGTCGCGGCGACCGGTGAGGCCGGGTCGACCAGCGGCGCGAGTGCGGCCGGCTCGACGAGGGCGGCGGTGCGATCGATCCAGCCTCGCTCGCGGAACGTCGCGATCACGTCGAGCCAGCGGTCCGGCCGACGCGACGCCTCGGCCCGGCCGACGCCGGGCGGGCGAGGCAGCCAGGCGCTCGCATCGTCGCCGTCGAACCACGGGCCAACGAGCGCGAGGTAGTCGGCCCAGAACGTCGTGTCATCGGCGGACAGGCCCGACGGGAATCGCGGGGACACATCGACGAAGGCGACGTCGAGGTCCACGCGGCGGGCGAGTGCGTGGACCGCGTCGAGCACCGCGACCGCGTCCGCCCGGCCCGGATCGTCCCGGCGAATGGATGGTGCGGCGATGTCAGCGAAGGCCATCGGCCAGGCGCGGACCAAGTCGTCTTGCCGAACGATCGCCGCCACGTCCAGCGGTGACGGCGGCAGGTCGATCCCACGATGTTGCAGCCGAAGCGACGTGTCGGCGATGGCGTCGCCTGAGGCGTCGATGAGCTCGATGCGAACGTCCTGCTCACCGACAGGCTGACCCGCGGGCAGACGCGCATCGAGCCAGACGGTGCGTCGGCCGGGGCCGGAGGGCAGTTGCCAGTTTCCCTGATCGCCGGGTGCGAGTGGGCGAAGGGCGACGGGCACGCGGGCGATGCCGAGGTGGCGGCCGGTGCGTCGGACGATGATCGGCTGGCGAAGGTCGAGCTCGGCGAACAGCACCTCGTACGCGGCCGACGCGACCAGCGGGCTGTCGTCCGCCAGTCGAATGCCGGCGGCCTGTCCGGTGATCTGCAGCGTCACGCCGGCGACCTCGTTCCCGGCCAGCGCGACTGTGGGGCGATCGAGCGTCGCGACGCGTCCGGGCGAGAGGTCGACCACGCGAACAGCGGGCCCCGACGACGAGCCGCATCCGGCTGCGAGCAGCAGCAGCCCCACGAGCAGGGCGCAGTGCAATCGGGACCAGTCGAACGGCGGCATCATCTGCGGTGTCCGCGTCGGCCAAGGGTGGGGCCCGCCGTTCAGGCGACGGCGGGGCGGTAGCGACGCTGGAACATCGTATGGGCCGGTTTCCACCGGTGGGCCGAGGGTGTCGGTGCACGGTTGTGCTGCTGGTCGCGTGCCCAATTGCGCGGCACTGCACGGCGATTGGCCTAGTGGATGGTCAGGCCTGAGGCGGTGACGGTAGGCATGCGGAAGGTCTTCTATAAAACATTAGGTGTTGTTGAGCAAGAACTTGAAGTCATAATTGCTCGCTCTCTTTCGACTGGCACGGGATTCTCTACTTGTGGGGCGACCATACGGATCCTCCTCCGCCAGGCCCCGCGCGAGCAACGCTCGACGGGGCCTGTTTCTTTGGCAGCCGTGGTGGGAGGTCGGAGGTGTGTCGGAGAGATGGGTCCCGCGACAGGTGGACGCGATGGGTGGTTCTGGACCCGAAGCTTCCGCTTCGGCGTCTGGGTCGGTTGGGGTCGGTCTAGGGCGTGCGACGCGTTGTTGCTCGGAGCGTCACCGGATCGATCGTCTCGCGCTTTCGATGACGACGTGGCCGCTCCCGTTAGCGAGCGTGTCGGTGCGTGCTCGTGTCCATGCGTGCGGTCGGGGTGCTAGCGCCCGCTGATGCGGGCGGCTACGCCGTGGGGAGCGTTGCGTTGCGGTGGGAGCGTCGGTTCTTTCGCTCGCGTGCGAACCGGCGATGCTCGGACGGTCGCGACGAGTCGGGCAACCAAAAACACAGCCGGCCGTTCCTCCGCGGGACGGCCGGCTGGGGCTCGCCGCGGTGAGGCGGCGATGGGTTGGAAGCCAGCGGCGTTACCGCTTGCTGAACTGGAAGCGACGGCGGGCACCGCGCTGGCCGTACTTCTTGCGCTCCTTCATGCGGCTGTCGCGGGTCATGAAGCCGTTCTCGCGAAGGGCGGCCTCGCTCTGCGGGTCGTACTTAATGAGCGCCCGGGCCAGGCCCATGACGATGGCTTCGGCCTGGCCGGTGGAGCCGCCGCCGTTGGCATTGACGTGAACGTCAACCTTGCCGCCGTACTGCGTGACTTCCAGCGGGCCGAAGATGGCCTTGCGGTCGCGCTCGTTCTGGAAGTAGTCGTTGAGCTCGCGCGGGTCGTTGCCGCTGCGCTTGATGCTGACATTGCCGGAGCCCGAGGCGATTCGGACGCGGGCGACGCTGCTCTTGCGCCGGCCGGTGCCCCAGAAGTAGCCGCTCGGAGCAGCGTGGGCGGCCGAGCCAAAAGCCTGCGGATCGGGCGTGGCGACCGCGAAGTCGGCCTCGAGCGTGGCGTCCTCTTCGGCGGCCACGTCCTGCGGCTCGGCGACGGCACCCTCGGGGGCCTGCGTGTCTTCAACTTCGGTCGGATCGCTCATGAACGCGGTGCAGGGTCAGAGGGAATTCAAATCGCCAGCGGCTTGGGCTGCTGGGCCTGGTGGGTGTGGGTGTCGCCGGCGTAGACCTTGAGCTTGGAGAGCATCTGCTTGCCCAGCTTGCTCTTGGGCAGCATGCGACGCACGGCTAGCTCGATGACCTTCTCGGGCGACTTCTCGTTCATCGCCTTGTAGCTGTAGACGTGCTGGCCGCTCGGGTAGCCGCTGTAGGTCTGGTAGGTCCGGCTCTCGGCCTTGCGGCCGGTGACTTTGACCTTGGAGGCGTTGAGGACGATGACGAAGTCGCCGGTGTCGACGTGCGGCGTGTACGTGGGCTTGTGCTTGCCCTGAAGGATGGTGGCCAGCTCGGTCGCCATGCGGCCAAGGACCTTGTCCGTCGCGTCAACGACGTGCCAATCGGGCGTCAGTTCGCCAGTTTTCGCTAAGTAGCTGCTCATTGCGTCATCCGTCTGGGTCCGCTGCGGCGGGCCGGCATGCTAGGCAATGGCAGGCGAGGGTCAATCGGCGGTCGCAGGTCCGCTCGATCCGTCGAACGCCCGTCGCAGGACGTCCAGGTCGACGTCGTTGCCGGTCCAGAGCTTCGACTGCGCCGCCGCCTGATGGAGGAACATCGGGATGCCGTTGACGGTGCGGGCCCCGGCCTCGCGTGCGTTGCGGAGGAAGGTCGTCTCGGCGGGCGTGTAGATCGTGTCGAAGACGAGTGTCCGATCGGTCATCACGGGTCGGATGTCGCCCAGCGGCGACTCGGCGGTGTCGGGGGCCATGCCGAGGCTGGTCGTGTTGATCCAGACGTCGTGCACGCCCTTGCCCACGTCGGCCAACCGCGCGGCCGTGGCGGCGAACTCGTCGGCCAAGGCCTCGGCCCGGGCGGCGGTGCGGTTGTAGATCGTGACGTCGCACCCGAGTGCCGTGAACGCCGCTGTCGCCGTCCGTCCGGTGCCGCCCGCGCCCAGCACGCCGACCGACAAGCCCGCGACCTCGCGACCCAGGCCGTCGCGGACGGTCTGGACCATCGCGTCCAGGTCGGTGTTCGCCGCCGAGACCGTCGCCTCGCCGTCGTTGCGGTGGACGGTGAACGTGTTGACCGAGCCGACGCGTTCTGCGGTGGCGTCGACGCTGCCGCCGATCTCCTTGGCGTAGCGGAGGGCGTTTTCCTTGTGCGGCAGCGTGATCGACAGGCCGGCCAGGTCCAGCGGTTCGAACCGGAGCCACGTTTCCATGAACGCCTTGAACGACTCGTAACCCGGCTCGACCAGGAGCGGCAGGTAGACGCCGTCGTGGTCGATCGCATCGAACTGCGCGTTGTGGACGTGCGGGCTCCGACTGTGCGCGACGGGATGGCCGACGACGCCGTAGACCTTGGTTGATCGCTTGATCGCGTCCCAGCGGAACCGGCCCTTGAGCACGTCGACCGGCACCTGACCGTCGGCGGTCTGGTCTTCGTCGGCGAGGCTGGCGAAGGTGAGAAACGCGTTGAACTTCTTGGAGAGCACACGGCTCGGCAGGCCCGCTTCGCCCATGCAGATCACGACGCTCGGCTTGGCGGCCTCGCGCAGCAGCTCGAACGCCTCGATGTTGTCGCGCACGCTCCGGGCACGCCAGGCGACCTTGGCCGCGTCGGCGCGCGACTGGCTAATCTCGGCAAAGACCTGCATCAGGTCGTTCGGCCGGGTCTCGAAGTCGTGAGCGCTGGTGATCGTGCGGACCGGCGTGACGGCAGCGAGCTCGAGGAAGTTCATCGGCCAGCCGCCTGCGCGACTCATCGGACGCCATTCCAGATCGACCCACGCCGGTGCCCGCACGGCCAGGCCGGCCAGCACGTCGAAGCGTGTCTCGTCGTCCAGGTCGCTCTTGCCGCCTTCGTTGCGCGGCCGCATCGTCAGGATGATCTTGACGTTGGACTCGATGAGTCGATTCGCCAGCTCGACGATCGCCGCGAAGTCCGCCGACTCCGCGTCGAGCAGCGTGTCGTCAGCCAACGCGTCCAGCCGCAGCTCGACCATCTCGGCCCCGCGCTCGACGGCGACGAACGCATCGCGCCGGGCCTGGTCGACGGAGCGGACGTAGATGGGAACGCAGAGGCGGGTCAAGTGGAAGTAGCTGCTTGTGGAGTTGCTGCTTGTAAACTCGTTACTTGGGAACTTGGGGTGAAGGCGCCGTGGGTTCTGGTCCAAGTCACCAGTTACGAGCCACCAGTCACGAGCGCGACTGCCGCCTCGATCTTCTTCGTCACGTTGTCGCTCACGCCGACCAGCGGCAGACGCAGCACGCCGGTGTCTCGGCCTTGCAGCTTCATCGCGTGCTTCACGCCCGCTGGGTTGCCGTCGAGGAAGAGCGGCGCGCTGAGTCGGCAGACGTCGCGGTGGAGCTGGTGCGCCGTGCCGAAGTTGCCGGCGAGGCATTCGCGGCAGAGGTCGCCGACGAGCTTCGGGGCGACGTTGCTCGCGACGCTGATGACGCCGCGACCGCCGAGGGCGAGCATCGGCAGCGTGAGCGGATCGTCGCCGCTCAGGACGACCAGGTCGCCGGCACCGAGGTCGTCGCACGCGTCGAAGTAGCGGGTGACGATGCCGATGTCGCCGGTCGCTTCCTTCATGGCGGCGATCGGCGTGTCGCGCTTGAGCCGGGCGACGGTCTCGGGCGACATCGTCACGCCGCACCGGCCGGGAATGTTGTAGAGCACGATCGGCAGATCGACCCGCTCGGCCAGGGTCGCGAAGTGCCGGTACAGGCCCTCCTGACTCGGCTTGTTGTAGTACGGATTGACGCTAAGGACGGCATCGGCTCCGACGCTCTTGGCAAAGCCGTGCAGCTCGGCCGCCTCTTCGGTGTTGTTCGCGCCGGCACCCGCGACGACAGGCACCTTGCCGGCGACGGCATCGACCGTCAGCTCAATCACACGCTTGTGCTCGTCGAACGACAACGTCGGCGACTCGCCCGTCGTGCCGACCGGCACGAGCCCGTCGATGCCGGCGTCGAGTTGATGGGAGATCTGCTCTTGGAGTCGCGCTTCGTCGAGCCGGCCTGCGTCGTCGAACGGCGTGACGAGCGCAGTCAGGGCACCGTGGAGTTGGAGTTCCTGTTGCGCCATGAGGGCCGGCACTGTAGCGCCCGTAGCCTGCCGGCATGACGCGACCCAAGGTGCTGCTGACGAACGACGACGGCATTCGGGCCGAGGGCATCTTCGCGATGTGGAAGGCGCTCTCGGCCTGGGCGGACGTCACGGTCGTCGCGCCCGAGACGCATCAGTCGGCCACGGGTCACGGCGTCACGTTGGCCGAGCCGCTGATGGTCGCGCCCGTCACCACGGTCGGCGGCATGACTGGCACCGCTGTCGATGGCCGGCCGGCCGACTGCACGAAGCTCGCGCTCGTCGAGCTGTGTCCGGACGTCGACCTCGTCGTCAGCGGCATCAACATGGGCGCCAACGCCGGCATCAACGTCTTCTACAGCGGCACCGTCGCGGCGGCGATCGAGGCGGCCTTCCTCGGTAAGCCAGCGATTGCCGTCAGCAAGCTTTTGCGTCGCGACGTTCCCGACGACTACGACGCCGCGGCCGCGATCTGCCTCGACGTCATCCAGAAGCTCTGGACCAGCAATGCCGTCCACGCCGGCGAAGTCGTCAACGTCAACGTGCCGGCGCTCAAGCCGGGCCAGCAGCATTCTGGCATCCGCGTCGTGCCGCAGTGCGTCAAGCCACTCATGGACGCCTTTGAAGAGCGACAGAGTCCGCGTGGCCAGTCGTACTACTGGAACACGGGCGTCTTCAGCCTCGAAGGCGGCGAGGCCGGAACGGACGTCGCGGGACTGCGCGACGACGCCGTCGTCGTCACGCCGCTGCACCTCAACCTGACGGCAGTCGATCGGATGCAGCGCACCGCCGACGCGATGGCCGCGGCTACTTGATCGAGGCCAGTTTCTCCAGGTCGGCCAGTCTTCCGCTGATGAGCAGGCTGTCGCTGTCGGTGAGGACGCGGTCGGGGTCGGGGCTTTGGACCTTGTCGGTGAGCACGTCGTGGATGCCGACGACCAGGACGCCGTGCTTGCGGCGGAGGTCGAGGTCGCGGAGGGTGACGTTCTCCCACTTGTCGGGCACGGCCATCTCCTGCAGGCCGAAGTCCTGGCCGAGCTTGACGTAGTTGAGCAGTGAGCTGCCGACGAGTCGGGCGACGAGGTTCTGGGCGGTGTCGCGTTCGGGGAAGACGGTCTCGGAGACGCCGAGCTTGCGCATGATGCGGTCGTGGGCCGGGCTGATGACCTTGACGACGATGTTCGTGCAACCGACGTCCTTGAGTGCCAGCGCCGCCAGGATCGAGGCCGAGATGTCGTCGCCCGTGCCGACGATGCCCGCGTCTGCCTTCTCACCGCCCAGCCGAGTCAGCACCGCCGGATCGGTCCCGTCCGCGACGGCCGTCCGCGTCGCGTGCTGCGCGACCCGATCGACCGCATCCTCCGCCAGATCGACCGCAATGACGTCGTGCCCCCGCCCGTACAGCGCTTCACACACCGCACTGCCGAAGTTGCCAAGGCCGATCACGAGGTAGCGGTTCATGGGTGAGTGGGCGCTAGGGACCAGGGATGAGGGACTAGTAGTTAGTAGCTACGCAGGGATCGGATTCAGGTGTCGGACTAGTCCCTAATCCCTAGTCCCTAGCGCCTCTTCATCCTCACCCAACCACCACATCCTCGTGCGCGAAGCGTTTGATGCCGCGGCCGGTGGCGGCGTTGTGGCTGAGGGCGGCGGCGATGGTCAGCGGGCCGACGCGTCCGACGAACATCAGGAAGATCGTCAGCAGCCTTCCCGCCGGTGACAGGTCGGCCGTCGGGCCGGTCGACAGCCCGACCGTGTTGAACGCGCTGACCGCCTCGAACATGACATCCAGAAAGTCTGCCCGCCCATCGTTGATGCGCGTGCCGTCCGGATAGACGCCGACGAACGACTGGTCGAGCTCGATGATCGCAAACAGCATCACGCCCAGCGCGAGAATGCTCAGGCTGAACGCGAACAAGCCGACGGCCCGCTGGCTGGTGACCGGCGGGATCGTGCGGTCCCAGACATTGGTCGTGCCGCGTGCCTGGAAGCGGCTGTAGGCCATCACGACCAGGACCGCGAGCGTCGTCACCTTGATGCCGCCGGCGGTGCCGCCCGGTGCGCCGCCGATGCTCATGAGGAGGATGGTCGCGAAGTTGGTCGCCTGGAACGTCTGGCCGTAGTCGATCGTGTTGAAGCCGGCAGTGCGTGCGGTGACGCTCATGAACAGCGCGTTGATGGCCGCGTCGAACGGGTTGAGCTCGCCCAACGTTCGCGGGTTGCCCCGCTCCAAGGGCCCGAGCACCACGGCCCCGCCGACGAGCAGGAGGGCCGTTGTGACGAGGACGATGCGTGTGTGCAGCGACAGACGGACCTTCTGCTTGCGACGCCACGAGCGGACGTACTGCTTGAGCTCCTCGAGTGTGAGGAAGCCGATACCGCCGGTGATGATGCCGCCCGAGATCGCCAGCAGCGTGGCCGGCCTGTCCTGGAAGCTGACGAGCGAGTCGCTGAACGTGCTGAAGCCGGCGTTGCAGAAAGCACTGACCGACTGAAAAAGCGCATGCCACGCCGCCTTGCCGAGCGTGAAGTCGTTTCGCCAGAGAAAGAGCAGGATCGCAAATCCCGCCGCCTCGGCGAGGAACGTGAAGAGCAGCACGTCGCGGACGAGGCTCCGCGTCTTGACCGCCTGCGACGGCCCCATCGTCGTGCCGCCCGACGCGATCGCGTCTTGACGCAGGCTCAGCCGTGCGCGAAATGTGATGATGACGAAGCTCGCCAGACCGAGCATGCCCAGCCCGCCGAGCTGCACGAGGAAGAGGACGTACAGCTGGCCGAGTTTGGAGAAGTGCGTGGCGGTGTCGACGACGATCAGGCCGGTGACGCAGACGGCGCTGGTCGCGGTGAAGAGGGCGTCGAGCCAGCTCAGCGGCTCGGCCCCGTCGGCGTACAGGCCGGGCAGCGCCTTGAAGCCGAGCGTGCCGACGACGACCAGCCCGAGGAACGTGGCTGCGAACAGCTGGGCTGGCGTGAGGCGTCCGCTGCGGAAGTCGTGGTAGAGGCGCCTTGCGCGGTCGCGTCGTCGCTCGCCACCGACTCGTCGCCAGGTCCAGAGGTGTCGCACGAGGTCGACCCGAGCGTACCTGCTGCTGCTGCTTCGGACCAACGGGATCGAACTGCAGAGACGCGGCAAACTGCGCTCTCCGTCATCCCGAGCGAAGCCGAGGGACCTCGCTCGATTCTGCACCGAAGTCCAGACGAGTTCCTCCGACTCGCTGCGCTCGCTCAGGAGGACGAGGAGCTAGCGCGTTTCGAGTTGGGCTTTCAGGTCTGCGATCTCCTCGCGTAACTCCGCGTTTTCGACGCTCGCCTGATAGCCGAAGTAGCCGACAGCGCCGACGCCGACGATGAAGGACGCTGCCACCGCCGAAGCGATCGCGACGACGCCTTTGTTCCGGCCGAGGAACTTGCGGCCCGCGTAGACCCACGACACCGGCGCGGCCTTGAGCGGCTTGTCCGCCAGGTATCGCCGGACGTCCTCGCCCAGCTCTGCAGCGGTCGCGTACCGCTCGGTGCGGTCTTTCCGCATGGCCGTCAGGACGATCCACTCCAGCTCGCGGGCCAGTTCCTTGCGAAGCTCGTTCACGTCGCACTGCCGCGCCGCCATCACGCCGAGCGCCCGCCCGGCGTCGAGGCTGGTGACGGCCTGGCTTGGGCGGGGTGGGTCTTCGTCGCGGATCATCCGCTGAATGTCGAGCACGCCGCCGGCACGGATCTTCTTCGAGTCGAACGGCAAACAGCCGCACAAGAGCTCGTACAGCAGCACGCCCAGCGAGTAGACGTCGCTGCGGATGTCGACCTCCAGCACGCCGCCCTCGGCCTGCTCGGGGCTCATGTACTCCGGCGTGCCGACGAGCTGGCCGGTCTCGGTGTAGAGCGTCCGTTCGCTGAGCTTCTGACGCAGCGCCTTGGCCACGCCGAAGTCGATGATCTTGGCCTGTGGCACGCCGCCCGGAAGGCTGACCAGCACGTTGGCCGGCTTCAGGTCGCGGTGGATGACGCCCTTGTTGTGTGCGTGCTGGATCGCGTCGCAGACGTCGGCAAACAGCATCAACCGACGACGCACGCTCAGGCGATGCAGGTCGCAGAAGTCGCTGATGGGCTGACCCGCGACGAACTCCATCGCGAAGAACGGCTTGCCGCTGGGCGTGGTGCCGGCGTCGAAGACCTTGGCGATGCCGGGATGGTCCATCATCGCCAGCGCCTGCCGCTCGGCCTCGAAGCGGGCGATGACTTCCTTCGAATCGAGCCCCGCCTTGATGATCTTCAGCGCCACCATCCGCCGTAGGGGCGGGCGTTGCTCGGCCTTGAAGACGACGCCCATGCCGCCTTCGCCGATGGTCTCGAGGATCTTGTACGGCCCGATCTCCGCGCCGGCTTCGAGACGATCGCCGACCTGCGTCGTCATCGACGGCGTGCTGGGCTGTTCGAGCAGTGGCTCGGGCGCGGCCTCTTCGCCCCAGGCGGACGACGGGAAACGCGACTTCTTCTCCGCCGGCTGCCCGCCGAACGGCGTCTCAGGCTGCGGCTTCAGGGCCGCGCTCGACCCGGGCGAATCCTCCGCTGGCGGCTCATCGCTGGGCCTGCGAAACTCCTCCCCCGCACCGGCAGCGTCGTCGTCTGGCACTCCCGGTGGCATGGCGAGCCAGTATGGCCCGGCCGGCGTCAATCCGCCAGTATCTGCATCGGGAATGCGGTGATTATCGGGCAGTGTTCACGTGCGACCTGGCATAGTACTCCAGCGAGTGCGTTCGCGACCAAGCACCTGACAGACGGTCAGCCGCGGGGGGGGGGGAGGGGCCGGCGGGCGCGGGGGGGGGGGCACACCCCCAGAAACCCGCCCCCAGCGCCGGCGCGCGCCCCGCCCGCGAGCAGAGGGGACCCCCCCCGCGGCCCGCCCCCCC
>JBCDKH010000053.1 GCA_038746835.1 Planctomycetota bacterium
CCACCGCCGCCGAATCCACCACCACCGCCGCCGCCACCACCAAATCCACCACCCCCACCGCCGCCGCCGCCTGCACCGCCGAGATTACCGACGTCTTGCTGGTCGAAGTCCGGAATCGGAACGATCAGGTCGCGGATGTCGAGCACCTGCGTCTGGACGTTCTTGGAGAGGTCCTCGACGCTGCTGATGGTGATGATGCCGTCGTCAACCGTGTAGTCGAGCTCGGCAAAGCCGCTGCCGAGCTGGTTGAGCGTCAGCTCGATGACCTTGCCCAGCGACGCACTGCCCGGCAGCTGCAGCGTGACCTCGGTGCCACGCTGGATGCCAGACAGCTCCAGCTCCGGCCAGTTGACGAAGATGCCCGCGTTGCTGGCGTTGCGGAGGAAGTCGACCACGTCGTCGAACGGCACCTGGTCGAACTCGACCGGCGTGTCGATCGGAGCCTCCAGCTGCGCGATCAGCGCGGCATCCGCCTCCTCGGCACCACGCTCTTCGGCGACGGTGCGGTCACGACGGGCGACCAGGTCCGGCCAGTCTTCGGGGTAACGGAGGATCTCGTCGTACGGAATGCGCTTCTCCTGCGCCTCGGTCATGACGCTGGCAACTTCCTGGCGGTAATCGAGGAAGTGCTTGCGCTGCCGGGCGAGCAAGGCCTTGTCTTCGATGAAGGGCCGAACGCCGATGGCGTAGTCGTTGTTGGGGTCGACCGTGAGGATCTGCTCGATGAGGGCGAGTGCGGCCTCGAACTTGCCGTCTTCGACCGCGAGCTGGGCGTCACGAATGAGCCGGCGAACCGTCGCGGCCTCGGCAGCCTCGCCTTCCAGCTGGCGCTTTCGGTCTTCGCCTTCGGCACGGCGACGCGCTTCGTCAACTCGACGTGCTTCAACGGTCGCCTCTTTTCGGTCGATCGCCAGGCTCAGGCCTTCGATCCGTGTGTCGAACTGGTTACGCGTCGCGGCTGAGAAGAGGAATGGGTTCGTGCTCGCCGCAACGCGAGCTTGCTCGACGAACGTGCGGGCCTGCTGGAACTCGTTCGCTGCGAGCGCTGCCTCACCGTTCTCGATCGCCTCGTCGAACTTGAAGGTGATCAGCTGCCGCTGGGCGTTCTCCTTGTCGATGAATGGTGTTGCCGGGGATTGGTTGGCCGCAGGTGCGACGGGGTCTGCGCCGGGCGCATCGTCGCTTGCGGGCTGGAAGCTGGGATTGAGTCGGGCGGCTTCCTGGTACGCGGCGCGGGCCTCGTCGGGACGACCGGCGTCTTCCAACGCCCGGCCACGCTCGAAGGCAGCGTTGGCTTCGCGACGGGCGGCGTCATCGGCGTCGGCGACGGGGGCCTCGGCACGCTCGGCCTCGCGGGCCAGACGCTGCTCGACCACGTCCAGCACCTGAGCGATCGGCGTCTCGAACAGCTCCGGCTCGTAACCCGCGGCTTCGGCCTTGGTCAAGAGCTCCTTGGCCTCGACGAATCGGTTGTCCTGCCAGGCCTTGATGCCTCGCAGGTAGTCGACCCGAGCGGCCGAAATCTCGGCGACCTCGGGAGCGGCTGGCGGCTCGATCATGACTTCCGGCTCGACCGGAGCCTCAGGCTCGACGGCGGCCTCAGGCTCTTCGACCGGTTCGACTGCCGGCGGCATGACCGGGTCCACCGGTGCCGGCGGGGCGACGGCCTCGGGTGCGGCAGCGGCGGCAGGGGCGCGACGCGTCGCGATCTCGCCGAGCAGCTGGTCAGGCGAGGCACCGAACGCGCCGGCCTGATAGTTGATCGCTGCGAGCGCAGCCAGCTTGACCTCGGCGTCGTCGAACCGCTCGGCCTCGAAATCGGCGACGGCCGAGTCGTAATACGCGCGGTCGCTGCCGAACTCGCGCGTGATCTCGTCGCGAAGCTCGGCCTCAGTCACGGCCAGCAACTCGGCAGCTTTCTGCTGCGTCGCGGCGTCGGCGAACCGGGCGTCGCGGGCTCGATCGAACGCGGCGGCGGCGACGGCGAAGTTGCCGGCCTCGAACGCGGCTTCGCCTGCGGCCAGATCGGCACGAGCCTGATCGCGACTGTCCAGGGCCGACGTCGCACGGGCCTGAAGCTCGGCGAGCTGAGCCCGGCCGGCATCGCTCAGGTTGGCCGGGTCGATCTGACCCAGAGCCTCGAGGGCGGCTTGATATTCAGCGGCACCGACGCGGAGTTCGGCGAGCTTGAGCAGGTCGGCATCGGTCGAGCCCTCACCGTCCGAGAGCAGCGCGGCCATTGCGGGCTGGATGACGAGCGGCGTGACGGGCGTGACCACGGCCACGACCGCCAGGGCGGCGGCTGCGACAGCGAGTCGGCCGCGACGGCGACGCGAGAAAGACGTGTGGCCGATCGACGAGGTGCGAAGCTGGGGCATGGCGGGCGGTGGTAAGGACGCCGGGAACAAGAAGGGGCCTCGACGCGTCCGAGGAAGTGCAGTGTCGGGGCGGCCGGGAAACCAGCGGTTCCGAGGCCAGGGTGTCGAAGGAACTCGACAGGCGGGTGGGAACGGGCGAATCGGCGATGACGGGCATCGCAGAGCCCTGAATGTCGCCGGGACGGGCGGGGGCCTTGGAAGGCGTGTCCCGGCAGGACGCTCGCCGTCGGCGTCGGCTCCTCGGGCCGACCGATCAGCGGGCGAACGCGACTCGTGCGTCGACCAGCCGGCCGAATCGAGGTGCGTCAGGGGCGGAAGATAACGGTGCCCGCAGATGACTGCAACAGCTTCCGGCCTGACAACTGCCTCTGGCGACGTCCGGTAGTCTCACGCACGCCACTACTGGCAGAGCCGCTCACGACGCTTCGGACGTGCATGCCCCGTACGCTGCCGCCATGGCGTCGCCGCTGTCCACGTTGCCTTCTAGTAAGACGTTCCTGTGCGTCGCCCCGCACCCTGACGACGCCGAACTGGGCATGGGCGGAACCCTCGTCACCCTCGCCCGGCAGGGGCACGACGTCGTCATCTGCGACCTGACCAACGGCGAGCCGACGCCCAAGGGCTCGCCGGAGATCCGAGAGCGGGAATGGACCCGAGCGACCGAGCTGCTCAACAAGGGCCTCGAAAAGCCCATCCGCCGGCACAACCTCGGCCTGCGGAACCGCGAGCTGCTTCACGACATCCCCAGCCGGCACGCCCTGGCGGCGCTGATCCGCGAGGTCCGGCCGGACGTCGTCTTCTACCCGTACTACCCCGACGCCCACCCCGACCACATCGCCGCCCACAAGATCGCAATCGACGCACGATTCGATGCGAAGCTGACCAAGAGCCCCATCCCCGGCGAGCCGCACCACCCGAAGCGGATCATCCAGTACTTCTGCACGCATCTGCGGACCGACATCGTCCCGACCTTCTGCATCGACGTCACCGACGCCTGGCCGACCAAAAAGGCGGCCTGTCAGGCCTACAAGAGCCAGGGCATCGCCGCCGACGAAGGCCTCTGGCCATACGTCGAAACCATGCACCGCTACCACGGCCACCGCAGCGGCGTCGGCTTTGCCGAGCCGTTCTTCAGCGACGAGGTCATCGGCCTGAGCGGGTTGTCGGAGTTGGTGTGACGTTCTTCGCTGACCAGCCGAAGACGGACACCAAGTACAGTTAAACCAACGTGCGGCGGCCGGTTCTCGCTTACGAGCATCCTCACAAGCCGTCGATCGACTGGCGAGGCTTAAAGCAGTCCGCATTCCTGTACGGCGTTTGGCTACTAATCGGAAATGCCGCCTTTTACTGCGGCTTTTACGGCGCTCTTCGAAGCCCCGATCACGCTTGTCTCTGCAGTTACGAACGCCTCACGCCCCTTGGGCACTCCGGCATTTTGCTCGCCACGGGCTTCGTTGCGTTGGGTGGCTGCTTGTTCTGCACCGCCTTCACGGTTCTCCGAGTTCAGCGAGATCGCTGGGGAATCGAGGTGTTTCCTGTCCTGTTCGCAGCACTGCTCGCAGCACTGGAGAGCCTCTCTTTCGCTGTCGAACGGGTTCGGTCCGCGTCCGGGTGTTGCGGCATCACTCTCTAGCGGAAGTCGCGTTTGAAGGTCGGCTCCCGTTTCGTCAGCACTCAGGCGAGGTCCCTCGGCTGCGCTCGGGATGACGGAGGTGGTACAACGTGTCGGTGGTGTCGGATCCGCTCCCCTACGCGTCGCCCTCGACCGAACTGCCGGGCTACCGCGGCGCTTGGGTCTGCACGTTGATGTGGTTCGGCTGGCTTGTCGTCGTCCACGCGTGGTTCTTCGGCGGCGTTGCCATTGGTCAGCGTGTCGAAGGCCAAACGATGCTTTTCAAGCCGGCAACCGGCACTGACTTCTGGGAGCGCTGGATGATCGATGCTCCGATCTACTTTGGCTTCTACGTATTGATCGGTCTGATCCTTCTGACATCAACGCTTGTCGCGCTTCGACGATGGTGCGTCGAGTGCATCGTCGCAGTTCCACTCGGTCTCTTTGCTGCCTTCATAAGCCTCATGGGCATGGCGAGGGCCGCGGACGTGGTTGCGCCGTGACGCATCGTCATAAACGGTGCGATTGGTACTCGAATCGGACGGTTTGCTTCGCTCGCGACTCCGTCCTGCGGGTCGTAGACCCGCGACTTGCGGGGTTTGGTGCTCGCGACGTCTCTATCGTTCCGCGATGGACCACGTGTCGCCCGAGGTGCTCGATGCTGCGGTCCAGGGGACGCGGCTGGCGGAGCCGGAGACGTTGCGGGGGCAGCTTGATCCACATCGGCCGACCTTGGTGAACTTCCTGAGGCACTTCGGGTGCTGCTTCTGCCGGGAGATCGTCAAGGACCTCCGCATCGCCAGCGAGCAGGCCGACGGGCACGGCGGGGAGCGGCGTTATCCGAAGGTCGTATTCGTCCACATGGCCGACGTCGCGACGGCGGGCAGCTTCTTCGGCAAGTACTGGCCCGGAGCGACGTCGATCAGCGATCCCGACAAACGCCTCTACCAAGCGTTCGGGCTTACACGCGGCACGCTGGGTCAGATGTTCGGCCCGTCGAGCTTCATGTGCGGCATCCGGGCGGTTCGCAAAGGCCACGGCATCGGCAAGGCCGTCGGCGACCCGTGGATGATGCCGGGGCAGTTCCTGCTTGAGCCGTCCGTTTCAGGTGAGTCCGCACGTATCTCCTGGCATTACGAAGCACGCCACGCGGGGGATCATCCGAATGTGGTGTCACTTGCGTCTGAGGGAGAGACGATTCAGGCATCACCGCGGTGACTTCGATTCAGCACCGAAGACGCAGCAGCAACAAGAGTCACGACAACTCGCTTAGCGGTGAGCGTCAGCGAGCCCGTCGGAGAGGCTCGCTCGCGCTCACCACTGAGCGGGGTCTTGAGACCCGCGGAGCCACCTCATCCGCGGGATGAACCAGCGCGGTAGAGCCCACGCTGCTCGATGAGCTCACGCACCGAGTCCGGAATGAGGTAGCGGATCGACAGTCCGCGAGCGAGGCGGTCGCGGATCATGGTGGACGACACATCGAACTGCGGCACTATGACCGGCCGCGTGGCAAGGTGCCGCACTTCGGGCGGCAGGGCGGCGACGTCGATCGGGTGGCCGGCGCGTGTCATCACGACAAATGAAAGAAGCGGATTCTCGCGATCCAGCAGCTCGGCCGCCCGGTGCCAGCGGGGCAGCGTGGGCAGAAGATCGCTGCCGATCAGCCACGCCGGCGGGTGACCTAGCTCGGCTGCGAGAGCCTCGGCGGTGTCGGCGGTGAAGCTCGGGCCGGTGCGGTGGAGCTCTCGATCGTCGACGACGAAGTCTGGGTCGCCCTCGACGGCGCGGCGAACGAGGTCGAGCCGGACCTCGGCCGCAGTCGCGGCGGCCTTGCCGGGCGAGGTGCCGGCGACAAGGAGGCGGACGCGATCGAAACCGGTGGCTTCTGCTGCTGCACGGGCGACGGCGAGGTGGCCGACGTGGATCGGATCGAAGCTGCCACCGAGGCAGAGGTCGCGTGGCGAGCCGGCCAAATCCGCAGGCTCGGCTTGCCCGGCCGGGGCGGTCGGCCTAGCCGATTTGGGCGAGTGGGAACTTCCTGTTGACACGAGCGTTTCTGCCAGTAACTTGCGTGGCCCGCCGCCTCCAGTAGACGGCCGGGCTCGGCACGCATAGCGGCTTTGGAGCGTTCAGGGGCGTTTGGCCCGTGGGCGATCGAAGTTTTTGCCGCCGGGCTGCGACTTTGGGTAACTTCAGACGTGCCGTTCTGGTTCGCCGGAGGTTACACCGCGAGTGGCAAGGCGTTTGCGGACGCACGTCACCTGCGGCCTGGTCGCAACCGACGATCGGTCGGCGACGAATGTCGCCTCCCGCCTTGGGTCACTCTAGGCCGGTTCACCGGTTTGGGGCGTTCAGGGCCCGACTGCGACGCGAGCTCGTCTCGCGACTCACCACTACCACACAAAGCCGGCCCGGCGGCAGCCGCGGCGAAACAAGACGGCGCAACCGACAGGACAGACTGATGAGCACCACCAAGAAGACGGCAACGGACGCCGCCGAAAAGAAGACCCTGGACCTCAAGCACCTGGACGGTGTTCTGGGGCGTCCGCTGCGTTCGCGCGTCGAGGTCCTCCTCGCCGAGGAGTTCGATTTCATGGACTCCGAGCAGTTCCAGCGCAAGGGCATCGAGAAGGAGCTGTTCGACGAGGACATCCCGCGTCTGCCGCTGGTCGACTGGTACCAGCCGACGCGTGACGACGCGTTCGAAAAGACCGACAACGTGAGTGCGCCGCAGCTCATGAAGCCGCCGGAAGAGCGGCTGATGTTCCTGCGGTTCAACTTCGCCAAGCTCAAGATCGGCCGCATCCAGCGTCGCATCAAGAAGAAGGGCCTGAAGAACCTCACCAAGAAGGACGCCCAGGAGCTGGTCGTCTGGTGCGACCGGTTTGAGCACCTTCGCGAATACCTCGTCCGCACGAACCTCGCCCTCGTCCTAGCCATGGCCAAGCGGACGCGGCTGGGCGACGTCGACTTTGCCGAGGTCGTCTCCGAGGGCAACATGGCCCTCATTCGAGCCGTCGATAAGTTTAACGTGGACAAGGGCTTCAAGTTCAGCACGTACGCGTGCCGGGCGATCCTGAAGGCCTTCAGCCGCACGGCCATGAAGCACTCGCGTCACCGCCAGCGCTTCCCGGTCGAGTTCGAGCCGGACCTCGAAAAGTCCAACTGGCTCGAGACCAAGCGTGGCGACGTCCGCGAGGACTGCGTCGTCGAGCTCAAGACGATCGTCGACCGCAACATGGCCGACCTGACGGACGTCGAGCAGACGGTCCTGAAGCGCCGGTTCAACTGGGAGCAGGACGTCAACAATCCGCTCACCCTGGAGCAGGTCGGCAAGATCATCGGCGTCACGAAGGAGCGGGTCCGCCAGATCCAGAACAAGGCTCTGGCAAAGATCCGCAAGCTCATGGAGGAAGGCGTCCTCCGGGCCGAGGCCCGCGAGCGTCAGCTCGACGGCGAGCAGCTTCGCGAGCGTGGCATCGAGCTGGACCTCCAGCGTCTCGAGGCCGAGTCGCGTGGCGAGCGGTTCGACCCATTCGCCGACGAGCCGCTGACCTACGACCCCGACGAGTTCGAACTCGACCTCGAGCCCGTCGAGGCGACGAAGGCCTGAGCGACCATCGACACCCTTTTCAGGCGACGTCACGCAAGTGGCGTCGCCTTTTTCGTTGGGCAAGTTGTCGGGTGCGACATCTGGGAAGTCGCGAGCTTTTCGCCTCGGCGTCGCGTACACAAGGTCTGTGACGAAGCTGTCCGATAACGCACCAGTGAACGACGATCTGCCGACCTTCCCAGAGTTGGAGTCGTGGCTGCCGCTGATGAAGCTGGCGATCCTCGAAGACCTCGGCGCCGAAGGCGTGGCCGGCGACGTGACGAGTCGGCTGACGATTCCTGACGACGTCGTCGGGACGGCGGCGCTGGTGCAGAAGTCGCCGGGCGTGACGTGTGGCCTGCCGGCGGTCGGGGCGATCTGCCAGTTGCTCGACGAGCGGCTGCATGTCGAGTGGCCCGACGTGCCGCTCGGAGAGGGCACGTTTAAAGAGGCGGCGTCGCGGCATCCGGAGGAGCTGCTGCAGATCACTGGCCCGGTGCGATCGATTCTCGCAGCCGAGCGGTTGATCCTGAACCTGTTGGGCCACCTCGGCGGGATCGCGACGTTCACGCGGCAGTTCGCAAGGCGCTGCGACGGCACGCGGGCTCGGATCTACGACACGCGCAAGACGAGGCCGGGCTTTCGGTCGCTCGACAAATACGCCGTTCGGTGCGGCGGCGGGTTCAACCACCGCGTCGGGCTGCACGACATGGTGCTGGTCAAGGACAACCACCTCGCGCTGGCCGGCGTGTCCAAGGGCAAGGCGCTGGCCAAGGCGGTGCAGGAGCTTGTGGAGCGCAGCCGGGCGGAGGACGCGACGCGGAAGATCGAGATCGAGGTCGACACGTTCGAGCAGTTCGAGCGGGTGCTGGACGTCGAAGGCGTCGACGTCATTTTGCTGGACAACATGGACTGCCCGACGATGACGCGCTGCGTGACGATCCGCGACGGTTCGCCCGGTGCGGCACGCGACGTCCTCCTCGAAGCCAGCGGCGGCGTGACGCTGGCAACCGTCCGCGACATCGCCGCAACGGGTGTGGACCGCATCTCGGTAGGTGCGATAACGCACTCGGCGCCGGCGCTCGACGTGTCACTGGATGTTGATGCTGCGTGACGTCGGAGCATCGACCTGAGTTGAGTCGATGTGAAGCCGAAGTCTGAGCGAAGCGATGACTCGGAGCGTTGTCGAAGTGCGTTCCGAGTCATCGCTCCGCTCAGACTCCGGCTTCGTCACGGTGTGTCGATCGAGCAAGTGTCCGTGTGGTGCGGTGGTTCGATCGCGACTGAGAGAAAATGGTGAAGCTGGGTTGCGTCTGCAGCTGCCGAATCGGACATCACGATCGACCTTGAAGCTGTGGCTTCTGAGGTTAAGCGAGACCGCGGCCAGGCCGATGCCTGTGCTGGCTGACACGAGGTCGGCCACCCGATGAGGCGCGTGTTTCGGAGCCGTCGTGCGAGCTTCGTACCGCGACGGCCGGTCGGCAGCGTTGTGCCGCGTTGCCACCGGGCACTTGCTTCTGCTGGCGGTTGCCGCAGGGGCGTCATCGACCCAGAGGACCCGACGCGGTCCAGAAGGAACAGGCCATGTTCAGCACCACTCTCTCGAATCGCCTCGACCGCGCTCGTCGCCGTCAGGGCAAGGCCAAGGGCTTCACGCTCGTGGAAATTCTGATCGTCGTGATCATCCTCGGCATTCTTGCCGCGATCGTCGTTCCTCAGTTCTCGGACGCCTCGGAAAACGCTCGTAAGAAGAGCGTGACCAGCCAGCTGCAGACCCTCCGCAGCCAGGTCGAGCTCTACAAGCTCGAGCACCGCGACGAGTTCCCCACCGATGACGGCACCGTCACCGGCACCTGGGACTGGGACATGCTCACCGGGACCAGCGTCGTCGACGGCAACACCTACGGCCCGTACCTGCAGGCCGAGCCGAAGAACTCGCTCAACGGCAACTCCACCGTTGCCAACGCTGCCGCCAGCGGAGTCGGGTTCGTGATCGATGCCAACGGCAAGCTGTTTGCCACCGGCAAGACCGACACGAACTACTTCAACGAAGCCGACGGCACCGAGGGCTCCTCGAACCCGGCCGGATTCGTCGCTCCCTGAGTGACCGGGTCGCTCGTCGCAGCGACCCACCGACCGATCCGTCTTCTCTCTCCCCCGGCGGCCGGCACAACAGCCCGCCGCCGGTTTTCGGCTGGACACTCGACCGTCCTCGCCACCTGCACGACAACGTCGTGTCACCTGCACGCCCGCCTCTTGCCAGGTCTGTCATGTCCAACGAATCCGCCACCAAGTCGACCGGCACCCTTCGCCTCCTCGCCGGGCTCCAGGCACTGACGCTCGTCGCTGTCCTCGCCCAGTCACCAACCACCGCCCCGGCCCACGGGACCGTCCCGACGCTCCCCAACGCGGCGGCCCAGCGGCAGACGATGATCGATGTGCTCCGACAAAACGCCGAGCAAGCCAAGGCGTCGTCTACCCAGCTCGACACCCAGCTCAAGCGGATCGACGATCGCCTCCGCACCATGGACGGCCGACTCGCCGCCGTCGAGCAGGTCGCCAGCGACCTCAGCGAGAAGGAAGGCCAGTGATGCGACGCCCCGGTCTTGGCTTCACCCTGGCCGAGCTGCTTGTGACCGTGGCGATCCTCGGAATCGTCGGGACCATGTCGCTGGCGTACATCGGCGGACGTGGCGACCTGAAGGTCAGCACGGCCGCCCGTCAGGCCGCGTCGTGCCTGCAGTACGCCCAGAACCTCGCCATCGCCCGCGGCGAGCCGCACTACGTCGTCCCCGACCTCGCACCCGGCGGCGACTCGCTGGACGTCGCCACCTGGGACGGCAGCGGCTGGGTCGGCGTCGACCACCCCGTCGAGCCCGGCCCACTGCGCCTCGACTTCACCAAGCTCGACGGCGTCGTCAGGACCGATAACACGTTCAACGATCAGCCCGTCGTTGGCTTCGATTCGACCGGTGCCCCGTTCACGACGGAATTGACCAACAACGCCCACGTCCCCTTCGGCAGCCCGGCGGACCTCATCCTCAAATCGGGTGACCACGAGCTCAAAGTCCAAATCGAGCCCGTGACAGGTGAAGTGACCATCATCAAGTAGCACCCCCATCGCTTCCCTGCGAAAGAGTGCCAAAGCGTTACTGGTCATTTGTTTAGCGGTGAGCGAAGCGAGCCTCTCCTGGAAAACCCCGGATCCAGCGTCGCTCGCTGCTCGTCAGCACAACACCCGATACCGCAAACCTGCAACTTCCCTCGCTTCGATGAGTATTAACCTCGAGGCACCGCACCGGCGGTGTCATCGAGGGCGATTCGGAGGTGCGATGTCGAACCAGCGTGCACTAGACGAGGAACGACCAGCGGCAAGGCCCAGCAGCTCGGGACGCGTCTCGTCCGCTGCTCGGTTAGCATCGCCTGCTCCACGTCGTCGGATGCCGGTCCGACGCTCGCTTTCGCCGCGAACGCCAGCCGCCCCGACGCCCACTTTGGACGCCCAGGACAAGCAACCCGACGTCACCCGGCCGAGTTGGGCCGATCCGGATGTGCCGGCCGTGCGAGCGGACGATCGCGTCTCGCCCGGCGGGCCGACGTACTTCGAAAAGGCCGTCGAAGAGCACGGCCGGCGACTGCTTGGCATCGCCCGCGGCATCGTCGGCTATCGCGCCTCGGGTGAAGACGTCGTCCAGCAGGCTCTAACAAATCTCTACCGCCACCGCGAGCGGTACGACTGGCGTCAGCCCGGGCCGTTGCTCAAGCGGGCCACGTTCAACGAGGCGCTTCGGCTGCTCCGGCCGCCGAAGATGACGCAGATCGCCGACGACTCTGCCGGCCGCGACGCGCGGAACAACCGCGAACGCGGCACGGCACCCGACGAACCGATCGAGCGCAACGAGACCGTTGCCCGCGTCCGCGACGCGATCGATGAGCTGCCCGAACACTTCCGTGCTGCGCTCGTTCTGTGTGAATATGAGGGGATGAGTTACCAGCAGATCAGCGAGACGCTGGGCTGCAGCATCCCGCAGGTCAAGACGTGGCTCCACCGGGCCCGTCGTAAGCTTGCCGACAAGCTCGGCCCGTACGTTGAGGGGCAACGCGCCGACGGTTGAACACCGCCAGCCGCACCCACAGGTCAGACCACCACCGATGAGCGATAGCAACCTTTCCCCTTCGACGCCCGACGATCAGGCCGACGCTTCGGCCAGCGGTGCGTTCGACTTCTACGTCGAGCAGCTCGAGACCTACCTCGACGGCGAGCTCGAACCGGCCGAGGCCGAGACCGTGCGCCAGCGTCTGGCCCAGGAACCCGCATACGCCGCTTCGCTCGCGAGGCTCAAAGCCCAGCGTCAT
The DNA here is from genome assembly GCA_038746835.1 of Planctomycetota bacterium. Lineage (NCBI taxonomy): Bacteria > Pseudomonadati > Planctomycetota > Planctomycetota bacterium. The sequence goes on from JBCDKH010000053.1 coordinate 11,939, forward strand.
CTGCGGATCGACACGCTCAGCCAGGACGGCGACGACGCCGCAGCCGCGCGGCTGAACCAGTGCGCCTGCGCTTTGGCCGCGCCGGGTGAGGCGTCGCCGATGCGCATCGGTCCGGCGAAGCACGTCTGGTGGCTCGGCCTTGCTGCTGCCGCCTGCGTGATGGCGGGCTTCGGCGTCGGCACGTTCAGTGGCCTCGACTTCGGCACGTCGCCCGCTCCGATCATGAGCAATCCGATCCCCGCCGGCGATAACCCGGGCCTTGTCAGCAACCCGGGCGACGATGAAGCCACCGTCCAACCGGCCGACAACCCGTCGCAGCGACCGGAGTGATCCTTCCTACCGGTTGCGAACGACCCGTCGTCTAACCGCGTGACTGATCACCGCGGCGACTCGCCGCCCGCCTCGGCCATCGCCGGCTCGAACATCTTGGCCGCCAGCAGTCGACGCCATGCTTCTAGGAACGGCAGCTGGTTGTAGCGATCGGGGAACTGTTCGCGAAGGTTCCTGCTGACTTCCGGGTACCACTTCGAGTCCATCCCGGGGAAGAGGTGGTGCTCGGTGTGGTACGAGAAGTTGAAGTGCATCGCGTCGACCCAGCGCGGGACGATGACGCTGGTCGAGGAGCCGACCGGGTCGCTCTCGTCGTGGATCGGGTGCAGGAAGTGGTTCGTGAAGACGTAGGCCATCACCACCGATGACGCGACGGCCCAGGCGAAGGGGCCGACCAGGAGCCAGCGGACCAAGTCGAACCCGACGACGGTGAAGGCGAGTGCTTGTATGAGCACGATCACGCCCAATTCGATCGCGATCGAGCGCCGCTGCTTCGCGTCGTACTTCGGCGCGGCCGGCAGGGTTCCCCAGTGCCCGCCGCTCAGGGCGGCGATGATGTTCCGCATGATGTAGCCGACGAACTGCAGCGGCACGAGCGGGCTAAAACGATACCAACTCTTCTGCGGGTGAAACGCAGCCGAAATCGCGGTGTTGCGCTTGTTGACCTCGTCGGTCATCCAGCGGCGGTCCGGATCGTCGGGCGTGTTGGTGTTTCCATGGTGCGTGATGTTGTGAACCTCGTGCCACATTGTCGACGGGATGCCGAGGAGGCCCATGACGCCGGTCTCGACGACCCGTTTGACCTTGCCACGCTTGAGGATCGCGTTGTGCGACAGCTCGTGGGCGAGGAATGCCAGGCACGCCATGCTGTGCCCCGCGACGATGCCCAGGATTGGCCAGGCCCACCAGTCGAGATAGCGAGCGGCCACCCACGCTGCGACGACGATCAGCAGGTGGACAATCGCCGGAATGAGCTTGCGCGGGCTGCGCTTGAACGCCTCTTTCGGCATCATCGGCCGAATCGCGGTGGCATAGAAGCGGTGCGGGTTGGCCGGAGGCGTAGCGGTTGCGGCTTGGGTGCTCAAGGCGTTCGTCGTGAAGGTTCCAGCGTCGTGAACAGGTCGCAGCGCGGCGGCCCGTGATGCGGACGATCCATCGCCCGATTAGCTTCGCGTTGTTTTAGACGCTCACCAGTCGGCCAGCGTTCAATTCGTTCCTTGCGACGCCTCCGCCGTGAATTGATCCAGCTTCCCGTGCGTCGGAAACGCCAGCAGCATCGCCCCGACCAGCAGCGTCGCCAGGCCGAGCGACAGGAGTTGGCCTTCGAGCAGCAGGGCGACGATGTTGAACAACGCCGGCCCTTCGAGGACGGCGAAAGTCACCAAGGTGCGTGTAAGGAACCGCCCCTGGACCGTCCCCTGCGCCTGCCGGCCGACGATGGTCCCGATCGGTCGATGGGCCAGGAGTGCGGCCGCGGCGATCGCGGCTGCGAGGTACGCCACCATCGGATCCTCACTCTCGCTCGGCCCGATGATCAGAACGACGGCCGCGAAGACCACAACGCATGCCAGAAAGCCCGTCGCGACAAACTTTGCTGAAACCAGCGTCTGCTCGGGCGACATGTCTTCGGCCATGCCAGACGGTACAGCGCGCTCGCGCCCTGGCAGCAGCGAGAGGTCGTTTCGGCGGACGTCAGTCCCCCAGCGTTGCCGCCATCAGCGACGTGTCGTCCGCGGCAATCTCGATCAGCTTCAATGGGCCGGCCTTGGCTTCGTGGACGAAGAGGCCTTCGGAGACGTCGACGTCGGGCTCGCGGGCGTCGCGTTCGAGCGCGATCACCAGAAGACGCGGGCCTTTCGGACTGTTGGCCAGCAGCACGATCTCACCCGGGTCCATCAACGGACCGGCGAGACCTTCGGGATACGACCATCCCAGAAGCTGCACCGACGCCGGCAGCTTCGCAACGGCCAGAGCGTGGCCATCGAGGGCGTAGGCGAGATTGTCGTTGAGGTCTTCGGGCGCACACGTCCAGTCGGGCTCGAAGTCGCCCTCGGCAGCGGCCGCGTAGGTCTCGCCGGCCGACGCGTACACCGGCAGCCTCGGCGGCAGTTGGGCGATCTGCTGATGCGTGCCGCCCACGATGGTCGGAAGGAGCCCCTGGAAGGTTGTGATGCCGACGACCAGCACCGCCGCCAGTGCGAGGCCGGCGCGGAACATCGGGCGACGCCACATCGGCAGCGGCGCTCCGACGTCGGCCTTGTCACCTGTGTCTTCGGCGCCGTCAATGTCGGCATCGATCCACGCGAGAACGTCGTCCGGCGTGACGCGACGCGCCTGCTGCTCCGGGTCGAACGCCTGCCGAAGCGTGGCGTCGAGCTGGCGATGATGTTCGGGATCAGCGGGCATGATGCTCGGTCCCTCCTGTGTCCCGTTGTTCATAGTTACTCTCTCTTGCCGGCTCGTGTTCCAAAACGGCAGCCGGGGAGCCGAGGTGTCTGGCCAGGCGTTGTCGGCTTCGATGGACGTGGCTCATCGCCGTCGCGGGCGGAATCTCGAGTGCGTCGGCAATCTCGTCGTACGACGCCTCCAGCACGACGCGCATCAGAAGGCACGCCCGCGGCGTCTCGGCCAGCGCCAGGAGCGACCGGATCAACGCGTCGCCCAGGCCGAGCCCTTCGAGGTTCGCAATGTCCGCGTCAGCCGTCGTCGGCTTCGGAGCGATGACGCGATCGGTGTCGAGTCCGGAATCAGGGCGTTTCTTGCGTCGGCGAGCCAGCGCACAGTGGTGCGCGATTCGGCAGATCCACGCGGCGAAGTTGGTCCCGACCGCAAACGTCTCACGACGACGCCACGCGACCGCGGCGGCCTCCTGGACGACATCGTCGGCACCGTGACGGTCGAGCAGCACGCCCATCGCCACCACCCACGCCCGCCTCGACGCATCAGCGAAGAGGCGGGCGAAGGCGTCTCTGCCAATGACGTCCGTGACGCGCGATGAATCGGCGCTGTCCGGTGGCGACGATGGCAACGTCACGGGCTTCTGCCTGGTGGCGAAATGGGAAGCATTTTCCACAACCGGAAGTGATGTTAACCCAATCGCAGCGATCATCGTCGGCGACGCAGTAGCACGCCCGCCGCAGCAAGGCCGAGCGCCGCGACGCCCGGTTCCGGCACCGCCTGGGTCGGCGAGCCATCGAGCGTCGTAAAGAACCACGGCCCGAAGTTGCCGTTGGCATCAGTGGGCGAGGTGTCGTTGACGAACTGGTAGAGCGGATTGCCGTTGACCAGCACCCACTGCAGACCCAGCGCACTGTCCGGATTCGTCAACAGCGAGAAGTCAGCGGTCACCTCATCGGGAATGACGAGGTCGGCGAGGGTTGCGTTGCTTTCGAGGTAGACCCAGCCCCAGGTCGATCCGGTGAAGTCGGGATCGTTCGGCTGCGGATCGTCGAAGTCGGGGGCGAACTGGTAGACCGTCCGCGTGTCAGCAACCGCCGGCCCGCCGGGCGTCTGGCGTTCGACGGCGCCGGTGATCTGGAGGATCTCGCCGCCCTCGGGCAGCGTCAAGACGGAGATGTCAGCCGCGTTAGCGGTTGCGGCAAGACCAGCAACGACGGAGGCGGTGAGGAGAAGAGAAGACTGCATGAGCGTGTCTGCGAGTTGGAAAGAAAGGCCGACGACCAACGCCGGCTCTGCGGGCTCATGCCTCGAGGTCGGGTGCTTCTTGCATTGGTGGAAGTTTTTCGTCTGGTACCCGCGATCGCACTCCACCGTTGGGGCCGTGAGCAGCACAGGGTGGCGGGCGCCATTGCATGTTGGCGAATGATCCGCCTGGGTGCCGGCGTTGGTGACGCGTTGGTTGTCGGAAAGCGATCGCGAACGTCTGTGTGCTGCTTTCGATTCGCCGCAGAAGTGCGGATTTTTGGTCGCCGAGCGTGGCGGTTTCTGATTGGATGCGGGTATGACTTGCCGAGCGTTCGTGTGGATCGTTTGCTTCTGCCTCGTCTCCTTTCCGCTGTTCGCAGAGGCACGGGAAGCCGAGACGATTTACTTCGGTGGGCCGGTCCTCACGATGAATGATGACCTGCCGCAGGCCGAGGCGGTTGCGGTCGCGGATGGGACGATTCTGGCGGTCGGCGATCTCGACCAAGTCATGCAGCATCGTGGGGAACGGACGGATCTCGTCGACCTCGAAGGGCGGACGATGGTGCCTGGGTTTGTCGACTCGCACGGGCATGCCTTCATGGTCGGGCTTCAGGCGAGCGTCGCCAATCTGCTGCCACCGCCGGATGGCGGCGTCGACTCGATCGACGGGCTTGTCGAGACGTTGACGACGTTCGCGGCTGAGAATCCGGAGACCGTCGAGCGGCTCGGCTGGATCGTCGGCTTCGGCTATGACAATGCCCAACTCGTCGAGCAGCGTCATCCGACACGCGACGACCTCGACCGCGTCTCGACCGACGTGCCGATCGTCGTCATCCACCAGTCGAGCCACCTCGGCTCGGCCAACAGCAAGGCACTCGACCTGCTCGGCATCAGCGCCGACACGCCGGATCCCAAAGGTGGCAAGTTCCTTCGACGCGACGGCACCAACGAGCCCGATGGCCACGCGGAGGAGTATGCCTTCTTCGCCATGCTCGGCGGACTCGCGGGCAACTTCGACGACGATGTCAGCGACGCGTTTGTCGAGCGAGGGACGGCCATGCTCGCGTCGTTCGGCTACACAACCGCACAGGAAGGCCGAGCCAATGCGGATGCGATTGCCGCGTTTCGAAGGGTGGCTGCTCGGGGCGACCTGCGGATCGACGTGGCGATCTATCCGGACATTCTCATGCTCGACGATGAGGTGCCAACGCGCGAGTACGCGGACGGCGTGCGGATCGCCGGGTACAAGTTGACGATCGACGGCTCGCCTCAGGGCAAGACGGCCTGGTTGAGTCGGCCTTACTTCAAGGTGCCCGATGGCCAGCCCGCGGACTACGCCGGCTATGCCGCGATCACGCCGGAAGCCGCTCACGCCGCGATCGACAAGGCCTTTGCCAACGACTGGCAGCTCCTGGTGCACGCCAACGGTGATGCGGCCATCGACACGATGATCGCGGGCGTCGACATGGCCCGACAAGCACACCCGAACGTCGACGGCCGTCCCGTGCTCATCCACGGCCAGACGCTCCGTCACGATCAGGTCGCCCAGCTTGATCGGCTCGACATCTTCCCGTCGCTCTACCCGATGCACACGTATTACTGGGGCGACTATCACCGCGAGTCGGTGCTCGGAAGCGAACGCGCAGAGAACATCTCGCCGACAGGCTGGGTCCTGGATCGTGGCATGCGATTCGGCACGCATCACGACGCACCAGTCGCGTTGCCCGACTCGATGCGTGTCCTTTCCGCGACCGTCACGCGCCGTTCGCGAAGTGGCGACATCCTCGGCCCGCAGCACCGCGTCGACGTGATGACTGCCCTGAAAGCGATGACGCTCTGGCCGGCGTTTCAGCACTTCGAAGAAGACGAAAAAGGCTCCATCGAGCCGGGGAAGGTGGCAGACTTGGTGATTTTGTCTGCCGACCCGCGCGAAGTCGCCGAGGCCGACTTGGCCGGTGTGAAGGTGTTGGAGACGATCAAGTCGGGCCGGACGATCTACACGCGCGACGAGCAGGCAGCCCTTCATCTGCCGCCGGCACTGGGTCTCTTCGCCCACGAGCCACACAGGCACGACCACGCGCACGCACACGCCGCCACGGCCGACGGTTGCTTCAGTCCGGCCGTGGACATCATTCTCGACGTGATGGACCGCGACTGAAGTCGTTGCGTGCGTTTCGTCTGCAAGCGAGGACGGCTGACTTGTTGGTGTACATCAGTCGATTCGCCGGCTGTGCGCCGCGCGCGGGTTCTGCCCGAACCAGCCGTGGACGCGTCGGACGTGGTCGTGTTCTTTCCGGCCGCCGGTGGGTCGTTGGCGGCGCGGTGTGGTTCGTGGGTGAGACCGTGCGGGAGCGTGCTGCTCTGCCGCTTCGCGCGGGGTCATGCCGAAGGCGTCGCGAAAGGCACGGGAGAAGTGCCGCGAGTCGCGAAAGCCGACGTGGTCTGCAAGGCCGGCCAGATTGATGGCACTTGCGGGCTCTGTGTTCAGCACGTCCATCGCGACGGCCAGACGTCGACGGCGGAGGTAGCGTCCGATCCCGCCGTGGCTGCGGAACAGCCGGTAGGTCGTCGCGCGGGAGCAGTGGAATCGCGCGACGAGGTCTTCGACGCCGACGTCCGGGTTGCCGAGGTGATCTTCGAGGTGACGGATCATCGCATCGAGCAGCGCTGGCTCGACGTGCTCGGGGTTCGCCGGGCGACCGTCGGCCGCATCGAGCAAGCCGCCCAGCAGGCCACGCAATCCTGCCCCGACGGCCGACGCCTGATCGACGGTGACATCGGGCAGCGTGCTCCACGTCGTCTCGATCGCTGTCGCCAGCACTCGGCCCGCCGGCGAATCTCGATGCCACCACACCGCCGAGCGTCCGCCCAGGTCCGGCCGAGGGCAGAGGTGTCGCGGGATGAATAGGCTCAGCTGATCTGCTGCCGTCGCGTCCTTGGTGTAGCCGTGCCGCCAATCCGCCAGGACGATGCGGTCGGGCCGAACGACGTAGGAGCCTTTGTCGTCATCGACGCGTTCCTCGCCGCGGGTCAGCATGTGCACCGCCCAGCCGTCGCCGGCGTCACTTCGTGCTTGTTCCGAACTTCGTACAAACTGCGTCGCCCCGTAGGCCGTCCTGCCGCAGACGACTCCGCCGACGTCGGCGAACTCGACGTCGCATTCGAAGTCATCGGTCGTCTGCCTCGCGGCGGTGTCCATGACCGGTCGGCACAGCTCGTGCCACATGTCGAAGCCGTCGGTCGGCCTTCGCAGCGTCACGCGTGGCAACGGGTGACGCTCGGGGAGGAGCTTGCCCTTCGCCATGGCTAATGGTTGAGCCATAACTGTGAGGAAGGCGCTAGTGAGCCATTTTGAGACACGGCGCACAAGATTTTGAGACGCCACGCGCTCCCATCATCTGCTATCTTCGCAAGAACTCGCGAGGAGGACTGGGAGAAAAGCATGCCAAGCACGAGATCCGCACACGCCATCGTCATCGCCGCCAGCTTCCTCGCCACTTCGTCGGCAGGGGCGGCCGTTTTCGACGACGGCGGCACGACCATCATCAATTCGACCGTTAATGACTTCATCGAAGTCTCCGACGGTCCAGGCGGGCTGCCGACGA
>JBCDKH010000054.1 GCA_038746835.1 Planctomycetota bacterium
AGGTACCACGTGGCCACGCTGCACCACGGGTACCTGTGGAAGGCCAAGGGCGATTGAGCGGACAAACGAAAACGCCCCGCCGGCTGGCGGGGCGTCGGTTCAGGGTGTCTGAGTCGACGGGGTCGATCAGAACTTGACGCTGCAGCCGTACGGCTTGGTCTCTGCGGGCGAGACGGTCTCGCCGTTCAGCAGGGCGTCAACGGCCATGGCGACGTAGTTGTCGGCCTGGGCGATGTCGTTCGCGTCGGTGCTTGGGATCGAGTCGATGGCACCGGCGTAGGCGAGAATGCCCTCCTGATCGATGACGAACATGTGCGGGGTCGTCTTGGCGGTGTACTGCTTGCCGACGGTGCCAGCGTGGTCATCGAGGATCGGACGATCGATGTTCCACTCGGCGGCGATTGCGGCGTTCTCTTCGACGCTGCTGAAGTTCGACGAGTCGATCGCGAGCCAGACGACGCCCTTGGCCTTGAGGTCAGCGGCCATCTGGTTCATGTCGCCGTTCTTGTAGAACTTCTTGACAAAGGGGCACTGGTCGTTGAACTGCTCCAGAACGACGATCTTGCCCTTGAAGTCGGACAGCGACACGGCATTGCCGGCCTGATCCATCAGCTTGAAGTCAGGTGCCGGCTGGCCGACGACGGCCTTGGCTTCGGCGCTAACGAACGACGTCTTGGTCTTCGTGCACGCCGAGCAGCTGTCGGCCAGGGCCGGGACAACGGCGGCGAGAGTTGCCGCAAGCGCGGCCGAGGCGATGAGTGTGGTGCGAATCATGGATTCTCCGTAGGGAAAAAAACTCAGTGACAAGAGGAAGGCTCCGACGACGTCATATTCGTGACATCGCCTTACTCGGTTGCGTTGGCGGGGTCGACGATCAGGCGATGACCACGCCGATTCCCATCGGCGTCGGTAAAACCGACCACCACCGGGAACGGAGCGACCTCGCCACCGCCGAATTTGCGGGCCTTGATCGGGATGAGAATCGTCACGCCCGCTGAATTGTCTTGCTCGACCGCCTCGCCGATCGTCACTTCGACGTCGCCCGGCGGGAGCGGAAACAGTCCGACGTCTGTCGCATTGGCAGCGGAGAACGCGATGGTGTCGGTGATCGGCGTCAGCGGCTTGATGTCCTGCGGCAGCCTCGCTTTCGCGGCTTCGATCTCCGCGACGATGTCTGGCTTCAGCTCGGTCGAGCTTCCGAAAGTCACGTTGGCGGTTGCGACCGCGGATTCGGGCACACAGGTGTCGTCGTCGCAGATCAGATAGTCCACGGCCACCGTCAGCTCGCCGCCGCGCGGGAGCAGAGTCTGGGGCACGTTCAGCGTCGCAGGAAAGACGATCGTCTTCGCGTAGCCGTAGCCGACCAGTCCGGCCGACTCGAAGGCGATGGGCGTCGGGAACTCTGGAGCCGTCGCCTCGAAGCCGTCTGGCAAGTTCCAGTTAAACGAAGGCGGCGTGCCTGCGTCGCCAGGGTTTTGCCAGTAGATATGCCAGCCCGGCTGCATCGTGAATTTGATGCCGATGGGCACTGAATCGCCCGGCCTGACGATGTCTGCGGCGACCACCAGCTCCAACTTCGCTTTGGGCTCCAAGCCCAAGAGCGGCTGAGCACGCACCGCCGTGGTGATGGCGAGGACGCACGCGAGCATGGCGAAAAGCCGTGTGAGCACTGGGCTGCATGATAACCACCGAAAATTGCGGCGTGAACGAAACAATTCGCTTCGATGCAATTGTGAAAGCTTCGTGAAAAACCTCGATCGAGGCCATCTGACGGGGTGAAAACTTGGCGTTTGTTCGGTCGGGACGTAGGCTTCGCCGCAAGCCGCGAGGAACTGCGACGTGAACCCGAACGCGACGAGCCGAACCGATGATGCGGTCCGACAGGCCGCAGGAGCAGTTGCGCTGCCACTGCCTGGAACTCTCGAAGCCGGCCTGCAAGGTCTGTCGGCAAGCGTGCTCGTGCTCAATCGGCACTACCAGGCTGTTCGCGTCGTCAACGTCAAGAGAGCCTTTGGCCTGCTCTGCAAGCAGCTGGCAGAGGTCATCCACATCGAGACGAAGACGGATGGCACGGTCAGCCAGTGGCAGAACCTCGACTTCGAGTCGTGGACGGAGCTGTCGGAGCTGCACGCCCAGTTCGAGCCCGACGGGTTCGACTGGATTCGCACGGTCCGGTTCCCGATTGCGGTGCCGCGGATCATTCGGCTGCTGGGCTATGACCGTCTGCCCCGGCAGGAGGTCAAGTTCAACCGCCGCAACATCTTCGCCCGCGATGCGAATCGCTGTCAGTACTGCGGCAAGAAGTTCGGCACCAGCGAGCTGTCGCTCGACCACGTCCAGCCCCGCAGCCAGGAGGGCCCGACGACGTGGGAGAACATCGTCACGTGCTGCATCTCCTGCAACGTCAAGAAGGGTGGCCGAACGCCAAGGCAGGCGAACATGAAGCTCCTGAGCGAGCCCGTCAAACCACGGCGCAGCCCGGCGGTCAATGTGCGACTCGGTGACGAGCGCTACGCGTCGTGGAAGCAGTTCCTCGACGAGGCGTACTGGACCGTTGAACTGAAGTGACCGTGCGATGTTGCTCCGGGTCTGAATCCGGACCCGGAGCGACGCTGCGCTCTGCTCTTGGCTTCGTCTGGCTGTCTACTCAACTAAGATCGCGATGAGCCTCAGCTCAGCAGGCTCTTCCCTTTGCGTCTTCGTGCTTCGAGCTTCGACTTGAGCGACTCGACCGCGCGGACGACGTCGCTTGTGATCTGTCGTGGTTTGCGTCGCTTTCCACGCTCGTCGCGAACTCGGACAACGCCATCCCACGCAACCAGCGGCGTCTGGGGCATGAGATACGTGTTCAACATCGGCGTGTTCCGCTGCCGGCCGTCTAGGTAAGCGGGGTAGATGTCGACATCAGCCCGGCTGGCCATCGTCGCCAGGCCGTCTTCGAACGGCATGAGATCGTCCGTGCGTTCGATCCGACCTTCAGGAAAGACCCCGACGACATGGCCCCGATCCAGCGCGCCCAGCGCCTGCCTCCACGCTCCGGCATCGCGTTTGGTGCGGTCGATGCGGATCATCTCGACGTGCGTCAGGAAACCCCGCAACGCCGGGTTGTCGAAGTGCTCGGCCGTCATGACCCAGATGATGGGCCGCGGACAGGTCGACTGGATCGCGATGGGATCGAGACCGGCCGTGTGATTCGCCGCGATCACCGCCGGACCTGAGAGCGGAACAGTGCAGGCGTGCCCCGGCGGAACTTCCCGTCGTTGCCAGCTTCGGCCGAACAGCGATGTGAGCACCATCAGAACGCGGACGTCGAGTCGGTCTTCGAAGTCGGGGGTGCCCGGATACACGCGGGGCCACGGTATCGCTGTCATCGCCGACGGGCTAAAACATCGCGAAGTGTCCGCCCAGCGCGATCGCCATCCATTCGCACCACCTCCAGGCCCAGGCCAGGGTGGCACGGCGAACGTCATCGCGGCAATCGCGAGCGCCATCCTTCCGGGGCTGGGTCAGCTGGCGCAGGGACGAATCGCTCCAGCGATCTTCTTCTTCGTTGTCGACGTCACTCTGTGGGTCCTGCTCTCGATCATTTGCCTCGGCTGGCTGGCCCTGGTGATTCACGCGTGGGCCTGCCTCGACGCAGCTCTTTGGGAGCCGACGTGAGCCACATCCGACCAGCTGTCGTCAGCGATGCCGAGATGATCGCGGACATGAACGTCCGGATGGCCCGGGAGACCGAAGGGCTCGCGCTCGATCCGCCGACCGTCGTCGAAGGTGTCGCCGCTGTCTTGGCTGATCGCTCGAAAGGTCACTACCTTGTCGCCGAAGCGGCCGGCAGGGTTGTCGGGTGCCTGCTGGTCACGCACGAGTGGAGCGACTGGCGCAACGGCGATCTGTGGTGGGTTCAGAGCGTTTTCGTTGAGCCGGATCACCGTGGACGAGGCGTCTTTCGATCGCTCTACGAAGCGACGCGACAGCAAGCGCTGGAAGAAAGCGCCAGTGGCCTGCGGCTCTACGTCGAGCACGAGAACCACACCGCCCAACAGACCTACCGCAAGCTTGGGATGAGCAAAACGCACTACCACATCATGGAAGAGATGCTGACCAGCAACGGGTAGCTGCGGGGCTATGGCCCGCAGTCTGAGTCACGCGATTCGCTCCTCGTCAGACTGCGGTCCGTAGCCCCGCAGCTACTCCTTCGGGTCGCTCGGAAGGGCAGCAAAGGTTGTCTCTGAGCGGATGAACGCGTAGCTTCCCCCACAGATGCCCACCCCCCGTCCGCTCCTTACCCTTCCGCTCCGAGGCCTTTTGGGCCGCGGGCGTGTGTGCGGGTAGCGGCTTCGACCGATACCAGAACACCACGACGCCCCGCGGCCCATGCCGCGGGGCTTTTGCGTCCACCTTCGCTCACGATCAGCCATGACCGACCCGCTCCGCATCTTCGACACCACCCTCCGCGACGGCGAGCAATCGCCGGGAGCGACTTTGACCCGCGCGGAAAAGATCGAGATCGCCCGTCATCTTGAGACGATGGGCGTCGACATCATCGAAGCCGGCTTCCCCGTCAGCAGCCCCGGCGACTTCGACAGCGTCAAGGCCATCGCGGGCGAGCTGAAGCGGGCCACGGTCTGCGGCCTGGCCAGGTGCGTTCCCCTTGACATCGACCGCGCTGGAGAAGCCGTCAAGGACGCAGCCAACCCGAGAATCCACGTCTTTTGCGCCACCAGCAAGATCCACCGCGAGCACAAGCTCAAGAAGGGCAAGGAGGACATCCTCGACCTGGCAGTCAAGAGCATCAAGCACGCACTGAGCTACTGCGACGACGTCGAGTTCTCGCCGGAAGACGCGAGTCGGACGGAGTACGAGTTCATTCGCGACATCACGATCGCCGCCATCGAGGCCGGTGCGACGACGATCAATCTGCCCGACACCGTCGGCTACAGCTACCCCGACGAATATGCCGCTGTTTTTCGACGCATCATCGCGGACGTGCCAGCCGTGAAGGAGAAGGGCATCATCCTCAGCACGCACTGCCATAACGACCTCGGCATGGCCGTCGCGAACACGCTCGCCGCCGTCGAGGCCGGGGCACGGCAGGTCGAAGTGACCGTCAACGGCATCGGCGAACGGGCGGGCAACGCGTCGCTCGAGGAAATCGTTATGGCGCTGCGGACGCGGTCGGATCACTTCGGCATCGACACGAACGTCGACGCGAAGAAGCTCTTCCCTGCCAGTCGCATGGTCAGCTCGCTGACAGGCCTCGCCGTCCAGCGGAACAAGGCGATCGTCGGGCAGAACGCCTTTGCGCACGAAGCGGGGATCCACCAGGACGGCGTCCTCAAGCATCGCGAGACGTACGAGATCATGAACCCGGCCGACGTCGGCGTGCCGAGCAACCAGCTCGTCCTAGGCAAGCACTCTGGACGCCACGCCTTCCGCGAGCGGATCGAAGCGCTCGGCTACTCGCCCGACCAGACGCAGACAGAGCTGGCCTTCGATCGCTTCAAGAAGCTGGCCGACAAGAAGAAAGAGGTCTACGACGAGGACATTGAGGCCATCATCGACGACCTGCTCGAAGCGGGCGACACGGCGGGCCGGTGGGAACTCGTTAGCCTCCAGGTGGTCGCCGGCAGCGACGCGATGACACCCACGGCCACCGTGTCGCTGAAGTCACCCGAGGGCGAAGTGCAGACCGACGCGGCGACTGGTGACGGACCGGTCGACGCCATTTACTCGACCGTCATGCGGATCCTCGGCCGTGAGTTCCGGCTCGTCGACTACCGCATCCGTGCTATCACCGGCGGCAAGGACGCCCAGGGCGAGGTCAATGTCGAACTCGAAACCGTCGGCGACGATGCACCCGGCGTCCGCGCTGGTGGACGCGGGCTGTCCACCGACATCCTCAACGCGAGCGCCCTCGCCTACGTCGCAGCTGCGAACCGACTGTCCAACCCGCAACGTCGACAAGTCACGCAGCACAGTGGCGTGTGAGGACGTGCGTCGCGTTCGTCCCGAAGCCGAGAGCAGAGCGAAGCGTCGCTCCGGGTCCGGGACGTCGTCGTGGATGCGCCGGACCCGGGACGACGCTTCGCTCTGTCCTCGGCTTCACAAACCCAAAAAATCACGAGGGCTCTTTGCGTTCAGCTTCGTCGCGTGGAGCATGTCGCACCTCGTCGGTGGTCGTGCGACGAAAGACCAACCCGGGATGGTCGGCGTCGACGGACTCGTCGACTTGCGTCTTTTTCGCAACGACCTCGACGTCGGTCTTGATCGCTCTTCCAACGTGTCCGATCTGTCGGCCGAGCCAGCCGAAGAAGCCTTTGCCCGGTTGTTCCGTCACTGCCCGAGCATAGCGATCGCGTCAGGCGTCTTGCGATCGAGCATTACGGTTCGGCCGACCTCGCCGCTGCCGAGGACAGGCTCGATGGCGACGATCTCGCCCGCACGCGTGGCGGCGTAAATCCGTGAGCCGTCGACGTTCCGCGCGTAGCGAGAAAAGTCGCTGCGACGGCTCTCGAACACCTTGTCACCCGTCTCCTTGTCGAACGCACCAATCCGGCCACTCGCAAGAAGCAAGTAAACGTTGGCGTCGTCGTGGCTGAGGAAGTCTCGGGCTTCACGAGCCACCCAGGCCGGCTCGCGGCTGTTGGTGCTGCCTTCAAACTTCGGAAGGGCGGCAACGCCCGAGTCGCCCATTGGCTGGTAGACCCAATCTCGCGTCGGCACTGCACGCTGGTAGAGCGGTCGACCCGCAAAGAAACGCCAGACGATCCGGCCACGATCGCGCGAGAGAACGTGGAGCGTGCCGTCGGTGCCGGAGACGTAGACGCCGAAGTCGTCGACCACGACGTCCGCATTCACGCCTCGACCTGGCTCCGTCTCGAACTCGCGGATCGGCCACGCCTGAGCGAGACCTTCGGTCATGCCGTAGACGTTGCCCGTCAGGTCGGCCGCGTAGACGAACGCACCGAACGCCGCCGGACGGCCATTCAGCGGGCCGTCTAGCAGCACGCGATCCAGGATATTGCCCGCGGGCAGCAACGGATCGACCTTCAGCAGTCGGCCACCGTTGTCGTCGGCCGATCCGACGTAGATGATTCCCGCCGATCCGGTCGGCGCGGTCGTCAGGCCACGACGCAGCGACGTCTCCCGCACGACGAGCCCGTCGTCGTTGACGACGACGAAGCCGCTCGCAGTAGCGAACGTGATCAGCCGATCGATGCCGGGAACGCGACCCAGCGACGGCAAGACCACCGGCGGATAGAGAACATCCCGCGGCCCGACGATCTGCCGAATGAATCGCGATCGGCCGCTGGAGCTGTTGAAGCTCTGAACGACCTTGTCGTCCGTGTATGCGAACAGTAGATCGTCGCGCAAGTAGAGCCCGTCGACTCGGCCGTTCTTGACCGTGTCGAGGCTGGCGTTCCAGGCGACGCGGAAGCTGCCGGGGCGAATCGTCTCGACCGACACGCTCGGGCGAACAGGTTCCTTCGGGCCCGACGAACCACAGCCGCCGGCGAGCAGCAGCGATGTCGTCGCCACCAGTGCAAGCGACGAGCGGCAGAGAAGGCGGCGGGCAAGGTGCGTCATCGTCGGTTCCGTACGCAAGCGTCGGCTCCTGCAGGCAAAGGGTGGGCGACGCGTCAGGCGAGACGACGTCGAGGGTGGGAGCTGGTACGACGACGTCGAACGCGTCTCGTCACGGCTCCGCGGCGGGAGCGCCAGCGTACCGGCACGCCCGGACGAGCGTCAATCGCCCCGGCCTGCCGTCACCGGCTCGGCATCGTCCCGTAATGTCTGAAGTTCCTCAAATCGATCCCCGCAATACACCTGGGCCCGGCGGCGTTCTGCAGGCAAGAGCAGGTGGACGCGACACCCGATCGCCAGCCACGCTCAAGTCGCTCCTGCAAAGAAAGGCAAAGCCATGTCACTCCTGAACCTGTCGCGTCTGCGGCGTCCTGCCGCCGCCTCCGTCGCATTGGCGGCCGTTCTGATGCTTCCGAACGCAGTCCACGCCCAGCCAGCAGGCGGTGGTGAAAAGCCCGCCGCTGAGCGTTCCGAGCGGCCTCGGGCGGGCGAGCGACCGCAGCGTGGCGGCCAGACTGGCCGGTACATGGAAATGCTTCGGGCTGAGCTCGCCAAGCTCGATCTGACCGAAGATCAGCTTACGAAGATCCGCGACCTCGGCCAGAATCTTCGGACCGACCTGACCGCCTTGCGTGAGAAGCACGGCGACGATCGGCAGGCGTTGCGTCAAGCCGGCCGCGAGCGGATGTCGCGCTTCCGCGGCGCCATTGGCGAAGTCCTCACCGAGGAGCAGCGTGCCGAGCTTCGTACTGCAATGGAGCAGCTCCGTCGCGAACAGGGCAATCAGCCACGCCGTGCCCGCGGTGCCGAAGCCGGCGAGCGAGCGGGCCCCGAAAGGCGCGGCCCACGACGCGAGGGCGGCTTTGGTCGCCCGTCGACCCGCCCGAGCGACGCAACCTCGTCACGCTTCGAATCGCGACTTCAGAATCGAGCTGAGTCTGCCAACCTGAGCACGCTTCCGCTCGACCTGCCGCTGCTCACCGCGACGGGCAACGAGACCACGCTCGGCCAGAACCTCCACGCCAACAGGCCGACCGTCGTGCTGCTCGGCTCCTACTCCGCACCGTCGTTCCGCGAGCGACTGCGTGACCTGCCTTGGCTGGTCGGCGAACTCCGCACGCCCGGCGGACGATCGGCGGACCTGTTGGTCGTCTACACGAAGGAGCGTCATCCGTCTGACGGCTGGACGCACGCCGACAACGCCGATGCGGGCGTCGTGATCCCGCAACATGCCGATGCCAACGCACGCATGGAAGCCGCCCGCATGGTGCGCGAGCGCCTGCCAGCAAGGACCGGTGTCAGCCTCGTGCTCGACACGATGGACGACAGCCTCCTCGGCCGCGTCGCCGACAACGATCCGGGGGACCACGTGCTGATCCTCAAGCCCGACGGCACCGTCGCGGCCCGGCAACGCTGGTTCGATCCGACGGCAATCATCGATCTCGTCGCAGACGCCGTAGAGAAATAGCGCGTCGCGGAACTGTCGCAGGCCCGCTGGTCGCGCTTCGATCCAACCAAAACCGATCTGGGCCGCAGCTGCTCTACGCTGCGGGCCTTGTCGTTGCCCGGCTTCATCCACGTGCCCGAAGGCGTCGCGCCGTGGTGGTTCGTGACGGCACTGTTGCTCGCCGCCGCGATCCAGGGCATGGCCAAGAGCGGCTTCGGCGGCGGCATCGGAATCCTTGCGGTGCCGCTGGTCGCCAACGTCCTACCGCCGGGCGAGGCGATCGGCGTGCTCCTGCCGATGCTCATCGTCGGCGACATCTTCGCGAGCTACGTCCACCGCCGCAGCGTCGACTGGCCGACACTGCGGCCGGTACTCGGCGGCAGCCTCCTGGGCATTCTGGTTGGAACCGGCATCCTGATCTGGCTCGGAACCGCCGACCAGCTGACGGCCGCACTCAACCTGCTCGTCGGCGGCATCTGCCTGTTGATGGTGCTCGTCCAGGCGTGGCGGCTCGCCGGCAAACCGCTGCCGCGGGTCCGGCCGACGCGTCGCAACGGCACGCTCGTCGGCTCGGCCGTCGGCGTCGCCAGCACACTTGCTCACTCGGCCGGCCCGGTGGCTGCGATCTACTTCCTCGAAATCAAGCTCGACAAAGCCAAGCTCGTCGCAACGGCCGCTTGGCTCTTCTTCCTTGTCAACCTGCTGAAGCTGCCGACTTACCTCGGCCTCGGTCTGATCAACCCCTCGACACTCCTCCAAAGCCTCTGGGCCGCCGCCGGCATTCCGATCGGCTCGGTCCTCGGGCTCTGGCTGCACAAGCGCATTCCGGAAAAGCCCTTCTTCGCCATCGTCTACTTCGCCGCCGCCGTGGCCGCGGGGCGGATGATCTGGAAGGCGATCGGCGTCTGACATTTTCGGGCTCATCGATGGATTCGTTACACTTCTTCGGTGCCCGCCGCAGTGAGATTCGTCGGCCTGACCTGCCACTACGGCCTTCGTCCAGTCTTGAGCGATCTCGATCTTGACATCCATGCGGGCCAAGTGACGGCTGTGATGGCTCCAAATGGTGTCGGGAAGTCAACGCTTCTGAACGCGGCAGCGGGACTGGTACCAAGCTGGCGTGGCTTCGTCGAAATCGAGGGGCACCGGCGTCGAGACACGGAAGAGAGCGAACTCGCCTGCCGACGGGCGAGCGTCCACCTTGCTGCGAATCCGTGGCTCCCGCAGCAGCTCACACCTCGCGAGTGGATCGTCACCTGTGGCCGACTCTGGGAAGTCGATGACCGCCGGCTGCTTCCGCATACCGCTTCTCTGCTTGATCTCTTCGATTTGGACGACGGCGAGAAATCGATCAGATCATGCTCGACAGGGCAGAAGCACAAGGTTGCACTGGCCGGGGCACTCGTGACCGAGACGCCGATTCTGCTGTTGGATGAGCCATTCGGAGGCGGGCTCGATCCGTCAGGGATTCTCGTTCTGAAGCGGCTTCTCGCCGACGCAGCTCATGCAAAAGGGCGGTGCGTCCTGCTTGCATCACCTGTGCCTGAGACATTGGAGGACTTGGCTGATCGGGTCGTCGTGCTGGCCAAGGGCACCGACGATGCCGTTGAAATCGTCGGTGACGGCACGCCGGCTCAACTCAGAGAGCAGACAGAAAGCACCTCGCTCGCCGAAGCCTACGAAGCCTTGGTTCGACCGGATACGGCCGCAAAGCTGGATGCTTATCTGGAGGCAAGTCCGTGACGGCTGGCTTCGACCCCCAGGCTCGGTTGAGGCGTCATTCCAGGAGGACGGTCGGCCTAGGCATCGTGGTTGTGCTGCTGTTGATCGCGTCACCAGAGGCGATCGAGTTTGCACACTCCCAGGGCTGGACTGGATCTGTACTCGGCTGGACGGACATCAACACCTATCCGCCGACTCTTGATCCGGCGATTGCCGAAACAACCCGTGGTGAGTGGGTCGACATGATCGTTGCCGGCACGTCGACTCACCTTCGCGCTGGGAGCCTGCTCCTGCTAGGTGGGGTCTCAGTTGCGCTTGGCGTGTATCGCGGGTCGAAGTGCGTCCTGCTCGTAACCCGACGACGAGAGCTTGACTGGCTTCAGACGGCACCGTGGCAATCAACCACGCCGATGCCTGACACCCGCCCACTCCCAACACTGGATGACTTTATCGTTTTGCTGATCATTTCACTCGCAGCGGGGTTGTCGGGCACTCCGATGGTGATGCTGCCGTTGCTCGTCGCGACACTCAGCTATGCCGTCGCCGGTGTGCCGACGATTGCAGCGAATGACCGGCGGGCGGGCGATGTCACACTCTTTGCTGCTGCCATCGCGATGATGTTTGGGATCGCATTGGGCGACTTACCGATTTCCAACCGTGGTCGGATGGCCGCGTGCCTTGCCATCTCATCGGTTCTTGCATTCTGGGCGTTGCAGGCGAACAGACGTCTTCTGAACGATGTCGCCGCGAGTCGACTTCGCGACCGCGAGCACGCGCGCATCCTCTGGCTCGACCCGTTACGCGGAGCCCAATTCCAAACCAAGGCCAATTTGTCGGCGCCGATCGCAGTTCCGCTGATGCGACATTCGACGAAGTGGAAACTCGTCGTGCTGGCGGCCATTGCAGGCTGGGCGTTCGCATCAATCGTTTCCGGCGCTGAGCGTAGCGGCAAGCAGTCGCCCAACTTGGACTTGCTGGGATGGGCCGTGATTTGGGCATTGGTGATTTCATTCTTTCGCTGGGTTTCCTTCGCGAGTGGCTACGACGTTTGGCTCATGATGCGAACAAGACTTCGCTCGCCGGTTGGGGTGAGCTGGGGTGTCATGTCACGGGTCTCTTGGTTCGCCGCAGCTTCTGGTTCCGCTGTAGCAGTCACTTTTTATCTTCTGTCGATTCCCCCGACGCTGTTTCTCCCCGCCGGGCTCGCTACAACCACCGCACTCCTCTGCTTTCATGGCCCTCCGAGGCACACTTGGCATTTGACAGGAGCCGCGTTTAGACAGTCACGGCCACGGATGGTCGACAAGCAGCCACAACAAGAGAGCACGCTCGGAAGGTTGCTCGCGGCGGATGGGTGAGCTTCCGGAGCACGCCTGAATCCGTCCGTTCCGAACTTCGACATCCGTCGATTAGCGTCGCGACCATGCCGACGACTCAACTCGATCACTACCGACTCCTCGGCCGGAGTGGCCTGCGCGTCAGTCCGCTGTGCCTCGGCACGATGACCTTCGGTGAGGACTGGCAGACCGGGGCGAACGAAGAGGACTCACGCACGATTTTCCTCGACTACGTCGAGAAAGGCGGCAACTTCATCGACACGGCCGACCTTTACACCAACGGCACCAGCGAGAAGTACGTCGGCAAGTTCGCCAAGGAGGTTGGGCGGGACCGCCTGGTCATCGCGACGAAGTTCACCTTCAACGGCGGGGCGATGGGCATCGACGACCTCAAGCTCCGTGGCAAGCCAGACCCCAACGCGGGAGGTAACGGCCGGAAGCACATGCGGCAGGCGGTCGAAGACTCGCTGAAGCGCATGCAGACCGACTACATCGACCTGCTGTGGGTCCACTGCTGGGACGGCAGGACGCCCGTCGAAGAGACGATGCGTGGGCTGGACGATCTCGTCGCCAGCGGCAAGGTGAATCACGTCGGCGTCAGCGATTACCCGGCGTGGAAAGTGGCCGAGGCGAACACGCTGGCCACGCTGCGGGGCTGGTCGCCGTTCGTGGCGCTGCAGGTGGAGTACTCGCTTGTCGAGCGGACGACGGAGCGTGACCTCATTCCGATGGCCCGGGATGTCGGGCTGGGCGTCACCCCGTGGTCGCCGCTGGGGCAGGGCGTCTTGACCGGCAAGTTCCTCGATGGCGGCAAGGACCAAGGCTCACGGCTCGAGAAGAACCCGAATCGCCTCGGCGGGAAGTACGTCAGCAATCAAGCCGAGAAAGCGGCCAGGGCGGTGGTCGAGGTTGCGAAGCAGAAAGAGGTTTCACCTAGCCGTGTGGCGCTGGCGTGGCTGCTTCATCAGCCGGGCGTGACGTCGCCGATCATCGGTGCTCGAAAGACAACTCACCTTGATGACAACATCGAGGCCGTCTCCGTCGATCTGACCGCGGAGGAGCTGACGAAGCTGGATGAAGCGACGAGGGTCGATCTCGGCTTCCCGCACGACTTCCTTTTGGAGGTCGACAACATGGTGACCGCCGGGGCCAGCGTCGACGCGCCCCACGGGCGACTCGTCTGAGGGGCGCCGCCCTACATCAGTCCGAGTTCGAGGAGCGCGACTTCGCTCATCTTGCTCTTGTCCCACTTCGGGCTCCAGACGAGTTCGACCTTGCACGAGGCGACGCCGTCGACAGGTTCGACGGCCCGCTGGACCATGCCGGGCATCTCGCCGGCCACCGGGCAGGCCGGGGCCGTGAGGGTCATGTCGATGTCAACGAGCTCGCCCGCGTCTTTCGTCGTCAGGTCGATCTTGTAGATCAGGCCGAGATCGAACAGATTCACTGGCAATTCCGGGTCGTAGACCGTCCGAAGTGCCTCGATCACGCGCTCCTTCACGACACGTTGCTCGTCAGTGAGCGATGCGTCCAACGCACGATCGATCGGCGTCTCGTCGTTGAGCTTCTTTTCGCCAGAAGCCGGTGCGGGCGGAGCCTTGCGGAGCTCTTCGACCTTGTCGTTGGTCGGCAGGACGTTCAGGCTGCGCGTCGGCATGCCCGAGTCTATGTGGCCTCGCCAAGCCGGAGAGTGACCGGTTTGTCCTTGACTCGGACCAACTCGCCGGCAACTTCCATCTCCAGGCGGACGGTCGTGTAGTACCAGCCGACGCTCCCGATGCCCGCCGCTTCGAGCTCGGCCTTTCGACCTTCGAGCTTGGCTTTCACCCGGTCGTACAGCTCCGACATCGCGCCTTGCTCTTCGCCCGCTGGAAGCACATCGAGGATCGCCTGGCGAACGAGGTCGAACGCGTCGCGGCGGATTCGAGTCGGCTCTTTGTCAGGCGTCGGGACGCGGCAGGTCACGCGGTCTTCAGGCATCGCGGAAGCTTAACGCAAGTTGGCCTTGGCAAGCGACATGATGCGGTTGATCATCGCCTCGACGCCGCTTCGGCGTTGCACGCTGATCAAATTCTGGAAGTCGAGCTTGCGGAGCAGCGCTTCCACATCGAAGTCGACGATGTCGGATGCCCGCTGTCCGCTGAAGACGTGTTGCAGAACGCCGATGAGTCCACGGACGAGCTCGGCGTCGCTGTCGGCGAGGAAGTCGAGTGATTCATCAGTCCCCGGCCGATGTCTGGCGGTGAGCCAGACCTGGCTCATGCAGCCCTTGACGTGGGTGGCTTCGTTCTTGTCCGACTCCCGCATCGGTAGGAGCTTGCGGCCGAGGTCGAGCACGAACTCGCGCGGGTCTTCGCCCGCTTCCTTGAGAAACGCAAAGTCCTCGACCAGCGTCGCAGCAGCCTCGGCCGGCGTGGAACCCTGTGGCTCTGGCCAAGCCACCGCTGCGTCTTCGTCGGGACTCGCGGCGACCGGTGCCTTCGACCGCCGCTCCTTGGCCTCGTCGACGATTTCGGCCAGGGCGTCGGCGAGCTGGTCGACCTCGTCCAGCGTGTTGTAAAACGCGAAGCTCGCACGCGTCGTCCCCGGAATGCCGAACGCGTCCATCAGCGGTTGCGCACAGTGGTGGCCTGTCCGCACCGCGATGCCGAGCGCGTCGAGCTTGGTCCCGATGTCGAGCGACGACACCGGCGGATCCTCGAGCACGAACGACACGACGGCCGCCTTCTCGTCAGCATCGCCGATGATCCGCAAGCCAGGCACCTCGCGAAGGCGTGTCGTCGCATGGGCGAGCAGCGTCGCCTCCTGCTGCTTGACAGCATCGAAGCCGATCGACTCGACGTAGTCGATCGCAGCACCGAGCCCGATGACGCCAGCGATGTCCGGTGTGCCGGCCTCGAACTTCATCGGAATCGGCGCGTAGGTCGTGCCGGACCAAGCGACACTGTCGATCATGTCGCCGCCGCCGTGGTAGGGCGGCATCGCGTCGAGTAACTCGCGCCTGCCCCAGAGCACGCCGACGCCCGTCGGCCCGAACAGCTTGTGTGCGCTGAAGCAGAAGAAGTCAGCCCCGAGCTTTGACAGATCGGTCGGATAGTGCCCGACAGCCTGTGCACCGTCGACGAGCACGACAGCACCACCCGCCTTCGCCGCTTCTATGATCGTCGCGACGTCGTGGACGATGCCGAGCGCATTGCTCACCTGCTGGGCGGCGACGATCTTGGTGTTGTCGGTGAGGAACTCGCTCAGCCGAGAAAGATCAAGCGTGCCGTCGTCGTTCATCGGCAGCGTCTTGACCACGGCACCGGTCGCTTCGGCAGTGAGCTGCCACGGGACGATGTTGCTGTGGTGCTCCAGCGCAGTGAGCAGGATCTCGTCGCCGGCCTTCAGGTTGGTTCGTCCCCATGAGTAGGCGACGAGGTTGATCGCTTCGGTCACGCCGCGGGTGAACAGGCACTCCGCCGGCTCGGGAGCGCGAAGGAATCGCGCGACCTTGTCCCGCGATTCGTCGAACTGTGTCGTGGCCCGTTGTGACAACGCGTAGACGCCGCGATGAATGTTCGCGTTGTCGTGCTCGTAGTAGCGCGTGATCGCGTCGATCACGGCTTTTGGCTTCTGTGTCGTGGCGGCGTTATCCAGGTAGACCAGCCGCCGGCCGTTCATCTCGGTGGAGAGAATCGGAAAGTCCCGACGGACGGCCTCCACATCGAAGGCAGGACGCACATTGTCAGCAACGCCGCGCACGCTCCACACTACGCCGAAGTCGGCCGTCTCATTTCAACGCAGGCGCTGCGTGAGACCGGTTTCGGGTGCGTCGACGTCGCCCAGGTCGATCTGCTGCTTCAGGCCGATGTTTTGCCCGTCGTCGTCGAGGATGCGGACATTGAGGCGGAACGTGCCAGGCAGCTCGGCTCGATCAAAGCGAGCGACGTGCCGGCCGTTCTGGTCGGGCTCGGGCTCCGCTGCCAGTGCAGAGCCGTCTTCGCGATGAAGAACCACGACGACACCATCACCTTCGTGGCGGACGTCGTCGACCACATCGACGATCACCTCGACCTTGTCACCGGTCGATCGAAGCCAGACCGTCGACGAGAGATCGTTCGTTCCGCCGTACCAGCGGCTGGAGTCCGGGTGTTTCAGGTGGAAGTTCTGGACGTCGGCGTCGACGAGCAGGGCGACGGGCTCTGTCAGTTCGAGTGCCACATTGGGCAAGCCAGCTGGCACCGGGTCGGCGAGGTCGAGCGGAACGCTCTGCCGCGTCAAGACGGTGCCATCATCGCCGACAAGTTCGAGGTCGAGTCGATGCGGGTCGACGCCGCCGCTGGTGACGAGTCCGATGCCGCGTTCGCCAGCGAGCGTGAAGTCGAATCCGCCGCTCCCGCTGAGCACGATCGCGCAGACGACATTTCGTCCTTTCTTGAGCGGCATCGTGAAGGTGTGGTCCGCCACGCTGCCTGCCTCGTTGCCGGTCGCCAGAGTGTCATAGAGGAGCTCGCCGTTGACGAACCACGCCGACCACCAGTCGGCCGACATGCCGACAGGCATATCGAAATCGCGCGGACTGTCGATGACCGCGTACGCGACCGCCGGGCGTCGGTCACCGACGATGGCGTGCGGCTCGAGTGCGACGTGACCTCGCTCGTCGGCCATCAGCTGCAGCCGACGCACGCGTTCGCCGCTGACCGCCGGCAAAGCCTCCGGCACCGATGTCCGCAAGGCCGCGTCACCCAAGACGGCATCGTGGTCGGCATTGACGAAGACCGTCCACCACCGAGGCGTGTCGATCAGCACCCCGAGTTCGGGAACGCTCAACTCGAAATCGATCGTGTCGCCTTGATCGAGCGAAACAGCCGTCGATTGAGGCTCAACCGAAATGCCGTCAGGACCGAACGCAGCAACACGCAGCGTCGCAGTCGAGGCACCGCCCGAAATCGGACGGACGTCGAGCGACAACCTGGTCTCGTCGCCGACGAGAACTCGCGGCCGCTGATCGCCTCGGATCGCGATCATCGGCGGTTCGACCGACAGCTCGTCCATCGTGCCGGCTCCTGACCAACTGAGGTAGACCGGGTTCACGCCGACATCGATCGCGGCGACCGCCTCGCTGACCATGCGTGCCGGCGTGGCGTTGCCGAAGAGATCGAACGTGAACGCGTCGCGTACCCCTGCCGCGGCTTGTAGCTGCACCAGGAGTCCGACCGTTTGCGGCTTCGTGCTGAAGGCAACGAGCGTCTTTTCGTTCGATCCGATCTTCCGGAACGCGTAGGCCTCGATCCCATCGACGCCGACGTCGAGCTTCTGGACGAACTCGAAGCCGCGAAGTCGCTGCACAAGGTGCCGATATGCGAGGATGCTGGGCTTGGGCTGGAAGAACTCGTCGCCGTTCTGCGCAACCGTCATGCCGTAGCCGCCGTCGTGCCCACCCTTCATGAACAGGCGGAAGTAGTAGAGGCTCGGCATGCCGACACTCATCGCGTAGACCTGCTTTTCAACGGTCGTCCTCGCCTGCTCCATCCGGCCGACGGTCGAGCGGGCGTTGAAGCCGCTCTCAGTCTCGAGGAATGGCTTGGCGAGCTGATCGTCGATGTCGCCCCGGGCGTGATCGCGTACGGCCGCGACTTGCCGCTCGTACGCGGCCCGCTCCGCCTCGATGCCGGCACCGTGACCATGAAATGCCCAGACGTCGACCTTGTCCGGATCGAGCAACTCGATGATGCGGCGGGCTCGTCGATCGCCGACGGCAGTATGGAAGCAGAGACCGCCCGTCATCACCTTGGCACGACGCTCCGGGTCCGCCTCGCGAATGGCCTCGACCGCCTCGTGATACGCCTTGACGTAGTCCTCCACCGGGCCGGGGTAGAACTGCGGCAAATCGGGCTCGTTGCCAAGCTCGATGAACGGAATCTGGCCCGGCTCACGCCCGCCGAAGTTCGCGGCGACCGAGGCGAGCTTGGCGATCCGACGCTGCTTGTCGGCCTCGTAGCGATCGGGGTTCTTCTCCCGACGATTGTCGGGGAACATGATGAACGCCGAACGCATGCCGTGCTCGCGAAGACGAGACAACCCGTCGGCGACGCGATCGTCACCAACCGGCTGAGACTCGTCGGCCGTCGGCACACCCCTGAGGATGTCGACGCCGAGAAGATCGAAGTACGCAAACTTCAGATCGTGATCGACCTGAACGGAGGCCGTGTTGGCATGGTCGAGTCCGAACCAGTACGGGTCGCCCGGTGCTGCCCGCGGCAGCGTGCGATCGCCTTCGATCACACCAAGCAGCAGAGGCATCGTCATGACCTCGCGCCCATCGATGAGCACGCCGAGAGTCGCCTCATACGGGCCGAGCGGAAGGCCACTCAAATCAAACGGCACGAGGAACCGCGATGACTGCCGCGCCGGCAACGTCGTCGTTCCTGAAGAGGCCGCGACGGCGTCGTTGGAGTCGAGCTCCGACACGCGGAATGACCAGTCGATCGGCTGATCCGTGCTCGCGAGGTTGGACAGCTCGATAACGCTTCCGGCCTGACCTCGCTCGAAAGCGAAGATCCCGTCGGGCGTGCCAGCTCGCACGAGCGTTGGACGAATGAGCCGCGACCAGTTGACGTCGTCGCCCGACCCGCGATGACCGATGACGCGAACACGCTGCAACGCGATTCGGCCGTTCGCACCGCCGAACCGCAGATGTGGTCCCTGAACGCTGGCAAGGTCCGTCCCTTCGAGCGAGACGACGGCCGTCTTCCAGTCTTTCGAATCGCCCCAGGCCTTGCCGACCTCGATCATGCCCGACGGCGTCCTGGCCTCGACGGTGACCCCGCCCCAAGCCGGCAGGTGGTAGGTGAAATGGATGTCAACCGCCGCGTGTTCGGCATTGAGGAATTCGTCGTCGGTGATGGTCAGGCCGAACCGTCGAATCCAGGGTTTGTCGGATCGATCGACTACGTCACTCGCAAAGGCGGTCGCCGGGCCGCTACGCAGTGCAAGGTCTTGGGGCTTCGGTCCGTCACCATGGATCACGAGCCCGCTCGCGGAAACCAAGCCGTCGGTGAAATCAATCTCGACCACATCGATGCCGGGGACCTGTCTGAGCTGTTCGAGCGGTGCTTCGGCGAGATCGGTCTCCTGCTGCGCGCTGACGATCGATGGCCCAACGAAAAGGCCGATTAGCAGGGCGAAAGAGGCGGTGATGCGGTTCATTGGGGTTCC
>JBCDKH010000055.1 GCA_038746835.1 Planctomycetota bacterium
ACGTCCCGACCTGCGGCTCGTAGAGCCGCGGCTAACTGAGTGTGCGACCGGACGAGGTCACCGCACCACCGAACGCCGCCGTCGCCCGAGCAGCGTCAGCCCCGCGAGTCCGACGACCGCCACCCCCGGCTCCGGCACCGTCGCCGCCCAGGCATCCATCATCGCAAAGTCGGACGACGTGGCGGACGCCCCGAAGTTCGCCCGCAGCAGCCCGAAGTCGGCGAGATCGACGACGCCGTCCTGGTTGAAGTCGCCCTCGAAGAAGGTCAGGCCGCTCCCGCCGAAGTTGGCCCGCAGGACGCCGAAGTCGGCGAGGTCGACGGCTTGGTCACCATTGGCATCGCCGACAAGGAAGCTGGCAAAGACGCGGACGTATTCGCCCCCTCCCCCTGACCTGTTTTCAGCACCGACAACGAAGTCATTGACTCCGTCGCCATTAATATCGCCAGCGGCATTCAGGGACGAACCGAATCGATCAGCAAGCTCGTCGCCGACGCAGTGGCGAATCACTTGCCCAGTTGCTCCCGATATGATGGAAACGGCACCCGTCCTGTTCCCGCCACTAGGTGACCCAACGACAATGTCGTCGAAGCCGTCCCCGTTCACATCGCCCATCGCGTCAACTGCAGAGCCAAACTGGTCACCAATCGAATCCCCTTTGACGCTGTGTATGATCGCCCCCGTCGTACCCGAAACTACATGCACAAGGCCAGTTTCTGAGTTTCCACCTGGAACCCCGACCATCAAGTCGGGGAACCCGTCGCCATCCACGTCGCCGGCACCAGCGACTACCCATCCGAGTCTGTCGAATGCTTGCTGGCCGCGAAGATCAAGGACAACACTTCCGTCAACCCCCGATATGACAAACGCGGCCCCGTTATTGTTGCCATCGTCGGGTGTACCCGCGATGAAATCGCTCGTACCGTCACCGTCAATGTCTCCTAAGCCGTCGACAGAATAGCCAAGCTGAGTGAAAGGTCCCGGACCGTCAAATCTCGTTAAGGGGCTCCCGTCGATACCGGAGAAGACCCTTGCGCTTCCGCTATTGAAGCCATTGTTGTCATCACCTCTAGCGCCGACGAGCAAGTCTGCTCGTCCATCGGCATTGATGTCGCCTGCATCTGCTACAGAGAAGCCAAACGAGTTAAACGAGCGATCACCACGTATGAGTAAAGATGGTGTCACCAGATGTTGCTGAGACGAATCGGGCAGTCCCGTTGGACTGGAAGCCATCGCTATCGCTGGGAGTACCGACAATAAAATCGTCAATGCCATCATCATCTAAATCGGCAGTTCTGCTAATAGAAAAGCCGAAGCCGGCACGCGAAGAATTACCGTCTAACGTGTAGATCGCATTCCCAGTTAATCCCGAAAATGCCCGAACGCTTCCACTCTGAGCGCCGTTATTGTCGTCACCATTTGCACCAGCAACTAGATCGTCGAGGCCATCGCCGCTGATGTCACCAACGATTGCGACAGAACGACCAAAGTTGTCTCCTTCGTCGTCACCTCGTAATGTGTACAGCGGTACATGCGTCACAGCTTGCCCGGCGGCCCTACTCCCAGTCGCCGAGCAAATGGTTGCTGTCGCAGCTGCGAGGATGATCCCTCGGGGGCAGCGAAGTATCGGTGTTGCGATCTGCACAATAGAGGCTGGTCGTTGTGCGGCCCGCTTTCTCAGAGGCGGCGCGGAGAGTGTCGGTCGTGGGCGGGGCGTGTCAAGCGAGACTTCCAGGTGAACTCGGATGGAGCAATAATCCGTCATTCTGGGCGAGCGGAGCGAGTTGAAGGACCTCGGCTCAACAGACGTGCAGACCACTGCGAGGTCCCTCGGCTGCGCTCGGGATGACGGAGGGGCGTTCTGTCACACCCGCAAGATCGCGTCGCGTTCTGGGCCGACGCTGACGAGGTTGACGGGGACGCCGCAGACGTCGCTGATCTTGCGGATGTACGCCTGGGCGTTCTTCGGCAGGTCGTCGAAGCTGCGGCACGTGCTCGTGTCCTCATGCCACCCCGGCAGGGTCTCGAAGATCGGCTCGACGTCGGCGAGGGTGTCCATGTCGGCGCGGAAGTAGTCGAGCGTCTCGCCGCGGAGCTTGTAGCCGGTGCAGATCTGCAGCTCGTCGAGACCGTCGAGGACGTCGAGGAGGTTGATCGTCAGGCCCGTGCAGCCGCAAAGGTCGGACGCGTAGCGGGCGGCGACGGCGTCGAACCAGCCGACGCGGCGAGGCCGGCCGGTGGTCGTGCCGTACTCCCGGCCACGCTCGCGGATGCGGTCGCCGACGGCGTCGGTTAGCTCCGTCGGGAACGGTCCGCCGCCGACGCGGGTCGAATAGGCCTTGAGCACGCCGATGAACTGCTGCACCGCCTGCGGTGGTACGCCAGCTCCGGTGAAGAGGCCGAGCGCACTGCAGTTGCTGCTGGTCACGTACGGGAACGTGCCGTGGTCCAGGTCGAGCAGCACGGCGTGCGCGCCTTCGTAGACGATCCGCTTGTTCGCCTCGCGATCCAGCTGCAGACGCCTGCCGACATCGCTGACGAACGGGGCGAGTCGTTTGCCCCAGGCGACGCACGCGTCGGCGGTGCCTTTGGCGTCGGTGGGCTCGGCATCGAAGAGGGCGGCGAGCGTCGTGTTGCGCTCGGCGACGATCCGGCCGACCTTGTCGCGCAGGCGGGCCTCGCCGTCGGGCGAGTCCGCAACGGCGGCGAGGTCGGCGATGCGGATGGCCGTGCTTCGCGTGGCCTTGTCGCTGTAGGTCGGCCCAATGCCGCGTCGCGTGGTGCCGATGGCGTCGCCCTCGCTGGCCGACTCCCGCGCGGCGTCGGCGGTCTTGTGGTAGGTCATGACGACGTGCGCTTTGTAGCTGATGCGCAGGTTGCTCGGGCTGACCTCGACGCCTTGGGCGTTGATCTTGTCGATCTCGCCCAGCAGGACGTCCGGGTCGATGACGACGCCGTTGCCGAGGTAGTTCATGACGCCTGGCCGGAAGACACCGACGGGCAGGAGGTGCGTGGCGAACTTCTGCTCGCCGATCTTGACGCTGTGCCCCGCATTGGCCCCGCCGCAGTAGCGCACGACGACGTCGGCGGCTTCGGTGAGGACGTCAACGATTTTGCCCTTGCCTTCGTCGCCCCACTGGAGGCCGACGACGCAGCAGTTGCCGTCGAGGAGGTCGGCGAAGGCAGTCGGGGTCGGGTCAGGCACGTCGCGACGATAGTGCGGGCGTGCGAAGGGCTGAAGCGCTACGCAGCAGCGGCAAACCGGTTGCGTGCCACGCGTCTTTGCGAGTAGGTTGCACGGCCCGGCAGTGACGTCATGCCGCCGGTGTTCGTTCGTCTCTTGGAGGAAACATGCATCGTCTTGCCCTGCGCCGTGCCGCGTTGAACGTGGTGGAACAACTCGAAGCCCGCCGCCTGCTCTCCGGAGCCGAGAACGGCGTCCCGACTGGCGAGAGCGACTTCGGTGATGCCCCCGACAGCTACGGCACGCTGCTCGCCAGCGGCGGCCCGGTGCACGAGGTCGACTTCAGCGCCATCCGACTCGGTGCCCGCATCGACATCGAGGCCGACGGCTTGCCCAACCAGTTCGCGACCGGCGACGACGCCGACAACGTCGACGACGAGGACGGAGTCGGCCTGCCCGCGGCGTTCGTGCCGGGCGACACGATCAACATCACGCTTTCGATTGCCAACCGCGACGGGAACGCGGCTGGTTGGATCGACTTCAACCGCGACGGCAAGTTTTCGAGCGACGAGCGGGTCATTGACGACCCAAGAGCCAGCGTCGGCGCGAACGTCTACCAAGTCCGGGTGCCCAACAGCGCGGAAGAGGGCTTCACGTTTGCCCGATTCCGCGTCGACGAAGGCGCGATCGCCGGGCCGGGCGGCGTTGGCGGAAAGGGCGAGGTCGAGGACTACCGCGTCCGCATCGACGACAACCCGCCCACGGGTGACGGCTTCGACTTCGGCGACGCGCCCGACAGCTACGGCACGACCCTCGCCAACGACGGGGCGGCCCACATGTTCCAACGCGACCTCATCCTGGGCTCGAAGTGGGACGCTGAGTCGGACGGCGTGCCGACCAGCGACGCCATGGGCGACGACGACAGCCCGAGCAGCACCGACGACGAGGATGGCGTCTCCATCAGTGGCAACTTCATCGCCGGCCAGGACAAGGACGTCGAAGTCTTCGTCGGTGCTGAGGGCTTCCTCTCCGTTTGGATCGACTTCGACCGTGACGGCAAGTTCGGCGGCAATGAGGAAGTCTTCAACCGCCAAGTCGATGCCGGCGAAGTCGAGATCAGGATCGAGACGCCTGAAGACGCGTCGCTCGGCACGACCTATGCCCGCTTCCGACTCAGCGACAAGGCACTGACCGAGCCCACCGGCTTCGGCGGACTCGGCGAGGTCGAGGACTACCGCATCACCGTCGCCGACGTCCCTCCGGACCCCGATCGCGACTTCGGCGACGCGCCCAACAGCTACGGCACTACCCTCGCCGCCAACGGCCCGCGTCACACCGCCATCAACGGCTTCGCCCTGGGCTCTTCGATCATCGACGTCGAGTCCGACGGCCAGCCGACCAGCAACGCGCTGGGCGATGACATCGATGGTTCCGACGACGAAAACGGCCTGATCATCCGACAGCTCGCACCGGGTCTCGATAACGGCTATCGCGTTCAGCTGACCAACACGGTCGGCCGTTCTGATCCGCGGCTCAACGCCTGGGTCGACTTCAACGGTGACGGCGTCTTCAGCACAAGTGAACGCGTCACGACCAATGCGTCGCTCTCACCGGGCCTGGTCAACCCGTTGAAGTTGACGGTGCCCGCCAATGCCGTTCCCGGCAGCACGTTCATGCGTCTTCGCCTGACCGACGGCCCGCTCTCCACCAACTCGCCGCTCGGCTTCGGCGGTGTTGGTGAGGTCGAGGACCATCGCATCACGATTGCGCCTTCGACGCCCAGTGCCGGTTCGCCCATCACGCTCTCGCCCGACCCATACGTCTCGAGCGGAGTGGCCGGCGTTCGCGTGAGTGGTCTTGCCGGAACCACCAGCGTGACGACCATCATCCGGAGCGTTGGCGAGCAGGAGCTGACGTCGGTCGTCAATGGCATCCTGACGGACAACAGCTACTACCTCTGGGGACCGACCCACAGCGACTACGTGCCCGACCTCGGCGGTGACGCGGGAGACCGCTTCCGATTCTCCAACGGCTTTGGCTCCGTGCCGGCCGACCCGTCGCCGACACTGACGGTGCAGCTTCCCGACGAGCGTCTCACCGTCGAGGGCGTCCTCGGACGCGCCCGCTACGACGCGACGCTCCTCATTGAGCAGTGGCTGTCGGGCAGCGGGGCGCACCCGACGCTGTCCGGCGCCGGTTCGAGCACGATTCGGGCGGAACTCTTCATCAATCCGACCAACCCGCTGCCGACGCAGGCACTGCCGCGGCTGGACGGTCTGGACATCGGCACCTTCTTCTTTGTCAGTCTCGCTGGGCCTAGCGATCAGCCGTGGCTGCTCGAGGGCACCGATCCGCTCACGATCGGTCAGGGCGAGCTGGACATCGGAAACCAGAACCTGGTCGTCCGCGACACCGACGGCCCGGCGCTTGGACTCGTCGCCAGCGAAATCGCCTCCGCATACGCCGGTGGTGTGTGGAACGGCCGTGGGCTGTCCAGCTCCATCGCCGGCGGTCCGATCGGCATCGGCTACGGCAACCCGGGCGATGTCGTACTCGACGACGAGCTCGACCTCTTCGCCGCCCCGCCGGATGACGTCTTCGTCGGCCTCACGGTCGCGGGCGATGCCGACCTGGACCGCGACGTCGACCTCGCCGACTTCGGCCGTCTCCGCGCCGGCTTCGGCACCGGCAGTCTCTGGGCGGAAGGCGACTTCAACTACGACGGCACCGTCGACCTTGCCGACTTCGGCCTCCTCCGCGCCAACTTCGGCAACACCTTCACCCCGCCTTACGCGCCGATCTCACTCTTCGACGAGTGATTTTGGTGGAGATGAGTTTAGAAGTCGAATCATAAAATCTGCCGAGTGCCTTGACAGTCTATCGGCACCGTCTATTCTGCCGCCCCATGAACCGCGAAAGCTGCAAGCCATCGTATCGACTGCTTACCACCGGGAGGTCGGTCGGCTGAGGGTTTGCCCGTTGCACATCGCGACGTGACGCTCACAGCGGCCGATCCTCCCCAGGATCGGCCGCTTTTGCGTATGCAGCAGCAGCCGATTCACTAGGCCCGGTAGCCCAACTGGCAGAGGCCTTCGGCTCAGATCCGAAGTGGTGTGAGTTCGAATCTCACTCGGGTCATCGGTACGTCTTCAACTGATGAAGGCACTCAACTCGCGACGGTAGCCCAACTGGCAGAGGCGCATGGTCGAGAGCCATGTGGTTGCAGGTTCGAGTCCTGTTCGTCGCATCATCGTTCAAGGAGGCCGCTCCCCGCACCAGCCTGTAAAGCTGACGCTCCTCAGAACCGCGGGGTGGCCGAGCGAGAGGTTCGATTCCTCCGGCCTCCACTTTCTGTTTCCTTCCCACTTACCGAGGTTCACCATGAAGCTAGCCGAAGCTCTATTAGAACGTTCCGCCCTGCAGGCGAAGCTCGGCTCGCTGCGCCAGCGGGTCGTCAGCAACGCCGTCGTCCAGGAAGGCGAGACGCCTCACGAGGACCCGCAGGTCTTGATCGGCGAGTCAAACGGGGTGCTCGATGACCTTGAGACGCTCGTCGCGCGTATCAACGCCACCAACGCCGCCGCGACCTTGTCCGACGGCCGAACGCTCACGACCGCGATCGCCCGGCGTGAGACGCTCAAGGCCCGCCACGCGATGTTGGAAGCTGCCGCCAAGGGTGCCCAGAAGGAGCCCGACGCGTACAGCATGCGTGAGGTCAAGTGGGTCTCCACGCTGCCGGTCAAGTC
This sequence comes from Planctomycetota bacterium, assembly GCA_038746835.1. Taxonomy (NCBI): domain Bacteria; kingdom Pseudomonadati; phylum Planctomycetota; species Planctomycetota bacterium. The sequence goes on from JBCDKH010000055.1 coordinate 6,931, forward strand.
GCTGCGCAAGCAGGCGGACGACGTCTCGGCGAAGATTCGCGAGTTGAACAGGCGGATCCAGGAGACCAACTGGTCGACCGACCTCTTGTAGTTGAATGAAACGGAAGCCCCGGGCGAGCGTCAGACCCCGGCACGAGGCCGAGGGGTTGAAAACATATCGGGCTCGCTATGGACCGCAGTACGTGTTGCCGGGCGGCAACGGCTGCGGAGCCTCACCCCTTAGCCCGAACCCCTCACCCGCCACTCGTCACTCGTCACCTTTGACCACCGGGCGCTGACGGGGCTTTCCCTCTCTCTACACGCGACGGGCCCGGCACTTCTGCCGGGCCCGTCGTCTTCTTTCGTAGGGTGGGCCCCGGCCCACCTCTGACGAGCGCCCGCCCAAGCTTGCTCGCCTCCTCCCCGAGGTGGGCCAGGGCCCACCCTACAAGAGGGCCGCCACGCCCCGACCTGCGGGCGCCTCGCCCCACCCTGCTCCAGCGCCGCCCAAGCTAGGGCAAAGCTCGTCCCAGCCTGGGCGAGCCTCACCCCTACGCCGCGCAGCCAGCCCCGGACCCGGAGCACCCTCACCCAACCTCGATACCCGGTGGCACGGGGTGGGGGTGGGGATCGCCGTCTGCGGAGACCCGTGTCGTGTTCCGCCCACTCGTAAGACACCGGTCTCGCCGACGCGACCCGTGCCACCTTCCCGCCACCCGGGGACTTCGGATATCGTTCAAGGGGTGTTCAACCGAGACGGCCTGCCGACACGCGAGGAGCGTGACACCCTTCCCAGGCCGGCCCGAGTGGCTTTCGTGCTGCTACGCAACGTCCAGCGCTGTTCTGCCGGCAGGTTCGATCGGCTGTACCACTACACCGCGTGGATTAGCACCGAGCACTGTCAGCAACGTGCAACGTTACCGCGTAGTGCCGACCAAAGAGCGTCGGTGACGGGTGAACGGTCTATGAGTGCCGACCCAACCCGCTCGATGCGCCTCGGCTTGCTTGGGCGATAGATTATGCGGCCAAGTAGGGTGCCTCTGATGTGCCTCGCGAGACTCTCGTGCAACTCGTTACGCAGCCGCAACACCTGATTATCATGCGGCTGCCAGACAGCATTGCCCGCAGCGTAACCCAACTTCTTAACAGCACCTCCGACGACGGCCAGTCCGGGCAGGTCAAAGAGCCCAGCTGACACGAGCAGATTTGTCCCTGCGCAGATTGCGTCTAACTGCTCAAGCTCTGAGGCATTCGCAGCTCGCGTGGCCGCTAGCAGTTTCGCCTCAAGCTGAATCGCCTCTATCTCCAGTGCCGCTACCCGGCTGCGGATCGAGCACCAGTAGAGGTATCCGACGATCCCAATCGCGGTTGCGATCAGCAAAGGGTCAAATGCAAGGAGCCAGATAAGTTCAAGAGGGGTCGTTTCCATTGGATTCACCCGCTTCTTTGCCGTTGCCTCCGACTAGGTCACTAAACCGCTCCTTCACGTCAGCAACCCTGTCCGAAGCAAGCTTAAGTGTACGCGATATCTTCCAGCGGATAAACCACGTCATCCCGATCGCCACGACGACGTTGATAATTATCCGCACGAGGGTTAGCCAGGCGGGCTCACCCCAAAGTGCGACCGCGCCACCAATCAGCAACCAGATGCAGGCGACGACGGTAATGCAGCCAAAGACGAAGCGTACAGTCCGTCCTAACTCGTTGCTGACGACGACAATTTTGCCGACGTCGAGCATCCGATGAAAAACTTGCGGTGTGCCGTCCTCTCGCTCCCCCTGCTCCCGTCGCTGGTCACTCATGAGGCGGATGATAACCAAAGACCGCAGCCGGCGAACGTATACCGAACGAGCACGACAAGTTGACTCCGTGGCGCGGGTCGCGCCTGCGAGACCCGCGCCACCAGAGCTTGGCCGCTCCTTAAATCGTGCTCACGCAGGTGCTGCGTCGGTCACGTCATCCGTTAACAGTGTTTGCGAAGGTCAACGACATCCTCCGGCAGATCGACGAGCTCAGCGAGTTGGGCCGAGAGTTCGTTCGCAAGCGGCTCAAGCAGAAGCTCGAACAGGAGTGGCAAGCGGCGGCGGCTGAGATGAGAACGAAAGCTGAAGTCGAAGGGGTCGATCAGCGCGTGATCGATGAGGCCGTCGAACAGACCCGCTACGGCAAGGTCGTTCCGGCGGCGGAACAGGCGCGATGAAAGTGCTCTTCGACGCGAACGTAGGCGTCGCCGAGGCCATCCGCGGCGGCATGGCGGAGCGGACAATGGCTGACAAGCTCGGATTCCCGCGTCGCTGCCTGCGGCATTGCGGCCGGCCCATTCGATCATGAGGAGGAAGGGTCACCAACCGATCCACTCGGCGCCGATGAAGAACGCAGCGAGCCAGAAGATGATGCTCACGGCGACGGCCGGACCGTGCCAAGCCTCGCGAGGCGGACAGGACGCGTAGCACCACAAGGCGAACAAGCCCCACAGAAACCACCCGATGATGACGCTGCACAGCAACGCCGTCGCGACGATGGGTTCCCCACCACCGCCGGGACCCATCGTCGTACCACCGGGCGTCGCCACCGAGAGAGTCGCTACCAGCATTAGATACAGGCAACCGAATGCCAGTGCGGCAAGCGGGAGCCAGAAGAAGGTGGACCAGCGACTCTTACGAAACGGCTGCATGAGAAGCGGGGTGAGGTCAGACCGACTCCGCGAGTTTGCGCTCGGTGCATTCAAGGGCGAGCAGTCGGGCCTGTCGACGATGAAGAGCTAGCGCCGTGGACGGCTCACCCGTTGACACGCCCGACGCTCGGTCTACCGTGTTGGCCCGGCCGTGCGGGCGCATAGCTCAGCTGGTTAGAGCGCGTCCCTGATAAGGACGAGGTCCGTGGTTCGAGTCCACGTGCGCCCATTGCCTTCCTCCCCCGACGGCCAACCTTTTAATCCGCCACACGGCCATGAGCCGGTGCTCGCGAGCGAAGTGCTCGGGGCGTTGTCGGTGTCGCCGGGGGAGATGGTCGCCGATGCGACGCTGGGCCGGGGTGGGCATGCGTTGATGCTGGCCGAGGCAGTGTCGCTGGGGGGGACGCTGGTCGGGCTGGATCGCGATCCGGACAATCTGGAGTACGCCGAGCAGCGGCTGCGTCAGGTCGAGGGGGTGACGGTCGAGCTGCACCACGCGAACTTCGCGCAGCTGCCGAGTCTGCTCGACGGGCGGCGGGTCGACGGGCTGCTGGCGGACTTTGGCGTGAGCACGAACCAGCTCCTCGACGAGCAGCGCGGCCTGTCATTCGCGCACGCAGACGCGCCGCTCGACATGCGGCTGGACCCGACGCTGCCCGACACCGCGGCCGACCTGCTGCGGTACTGGCCGGAGAAACGGATCGCCGACACGATCTACAAGCTCGGCGACGAGCGATTCAGCCGACGCATCGCGAGGCGGATCGTCGAGGCCCGCAAGCAGCCCGGCGGTCTGACGACGGTGGGGCAGTTGGCGGACCTCGTCCGGCGCAGCGTCCCGCGGCCGAAGGGCGGGCGGAGCAAGATCGACCCGGCGACGCGCACGTTCATGGCGCTGCGGATGGCGGTCAACGGCGAGCTGGATGCGATCTCGTCGCTGCTGTCAGCGGTCCCGCAGGTGCTCGCACCCGGTGGCCGGGCGGCGATCATCTCGTTCCACAGCGGCGAGGATCGGCTGGTCAAAAACGTCTTCCGAGAGCTGGCATCACACGGCGTCGTTGAGCTGGTGACGAAAAAGCCGATCGTCCCGAGCGAGGAAGAGATCAAGCGGAACCCACGATCGCGGTCTGCGAAGCTGCGTGTCGTGCGACGTTCGCAGGAGTGAGTGTCGACTTCACTGACAAACCCGCAGACTTAGCCGCTCGCGTCAGCAGGCGGGTCTCGGTGCGCGAGCGCCCGCTGACGCGGGCGGCTCAGTGCCAGCTGGTCCAGCATTGTCCGGAGCTCGACGTCTAGACGGGTCGTGCTGTCGAGATTTTCCTGACGTGCCGATAAGCGAGAAGGGCCTGACTTTCGGCGCGACAGCGTCGGGGCGATCGGGCCGGGAACCTCGACCGGAGAAACGCGTGTCTCGTGAAAGCAAACTGGGCCTCCTCGTCGCGACGGCCTTCATTCTCGTGGTCGGCCTGTTGCTCAGCGACCACGTCACCGTTGCCAACCGGCAGCCGCCCGCGCAGCTGACGGCTCGCTACGACGACGTCGCTAAGGGCCTGTCGCTGCCGAAGCAGGAGCAGCCCGAGCAGAAGCCCACCGTCGAGTTCGTCAGTCCGGTTCCGACCAAGCCGCAGCCGGTCGACATCGCCACGCTCGAAGTGCGTCGCGGCGAGACGGAGCCGACGCAGGGCCAGGCCGTGCAGCCGGAGCCGATCGACATCTGGGACAACGAGCCCGTCGCTGCCCAGCCGGAGCCGATCGCGGTCGATGCCGCGGGCGTCGATCCGCTGGCCCAGGTCGCCCAAGCCGCCGGCGAGCCGGTGGAGCGTGTCGACCAGACCAACCAGACGCCCGCGCCTTCGGTCGCCGTCCGCAGCTACGTCGCTCAGCCGGGTGACTCGCTGGGCCGGATGGCCGCCCGGTTCTTCGGCAAGGACACGAGCGACAACCGCTCGAAGCTGATGGCCCTCAACGAGTCGCTGGCGGACAACCCGGATCTGGTCGTCGCGGGTCGGAGCTATCGCGTTCCCGCCGACGCGATCCAGGCTGCTGCCGTGCGTCCGGCCGAGAAGCCGAAGTCGAACGTCTACACCGTCCAGCCGGGCGACAGCCTCTGGCGGATCGCCGCCCGGCAGCTCGGCGACGGCAACCGCGGCGACGAGATCGCCGCCCTCAACGCCGACGTCCTGCCCGACCCGGATCGGCTGCAGGTCGGCATGTACCTGCGTCTTCCGAGCTGAGCCGAAACCACCGCCATGCCACGTCTCGTCCTGGCCATCCTCGGCATGCTGTTGATCGGAGCGACGCTGCTGTTGCTTCGGCAGCAGCATCTTCGCGTCCGGGCGGAGACGCATCGGCTGCACGCGGAGCTGTACGAGCTGGAGCAGAAGCTGTGGCGACAGCAGGTTCAGGTCGCGGCGGCGACGTCGCCGGCGGCGCTGGAGCGGACGATGGAGCGGCTGAAATCGATCGACGCGACCACCGTCGACCTCGCGGGCGAGTGGGCCGTCCTGACGCCGGCTGTGGGTGGTTGGGATGTGCTGGAATAAGCCAAATCTGTCATCCTGAGCGAGCGCAGCGAGTCGAAGGACCTCGCCTGGAATGACGTGTGGAGCCGGGCGAGGTCCCTCGGCTGCGCTCGGGATGACGGGGAGGCGGCAACCTTCACGCCGCGACGAGTTTCGGGCGGCTGGCGGTGATGCGGGCGACGCGTCGTGGGTCGGCGTCGGCGCGGTCGAACAGGCAGCAGACGTCCAGACAGTCGTTGAACGACGGGTCCTCCGCCACCGCCAGCGGGACGGCACCGAGGCGGAGGTATTGACGCAGCAGCACTGGAATGCCCGTGCCGCCGGTGAGGTCGCGGACGAGACCGTCGAGCTGGCGAACGTCGGTGAGGCGATGGGCGAGTCGCAGTGTGCCGGCGTCGAGGTGGTCGGCGGGGTCGAACTTGTTCATGCCAACGCACGGCTTGACGCGGTTGGCCATGCGTTCGAATCGGCCGCGGCGTTTCGGGTCGAGCAGCCATGCCGCCATCGCAGCGCGGGCGGCGGGTGGGTAGTCGCCGCTGATGCTGACCGGGCCGATCAACCGGGAGTCGCCCAGGTTTCGCCGGTCGAGGAAGGCCGCGATGCCACGCCACAGCAGCAGCAACGCCGACGCCTCTTTCTGGAACGCCGGGCGGATGAACGAACGCCCCAGGTCGCAGATCGGTGCGTCGCTCAGCAAGGCCTGCGGCAGGCGGAACTCACGCAGCGTGTACAGGTCGGGCGACCGTCCGGGCTGATCGCGATCGGGCCCAATGCGGTACGCCCCGGCCAACTCGCCCTGGCCACGGTGCCACAGGATCAGGTGGTGGTAACGACTGTCGTAGGTGTCGAGATCGACCGCCTTCCCGGAGCCTTCGCCGACTTCGCGAAAGGTCGCCTCACGCAGCGCACCCAGCGTTTGCATCGACTCGCCGAGCATCGACGACGATGCGGCATAGACCTGCCAGTCACCGCTCGTCGCCAACAAGGCCTCGGCGGGCAAGCGGTCGAGCGTGCCTTCGAATCGCGCGTGAGCGTTCGCGTCGACGCAGCGAACCGGCTCGAAGGGTTGGGCCCGCGGTGCAGCCGGTGTGGGCCGCGGGCCTTGGTCGGCGTAGCGGAGGCAAAGCGTGCTGGACCGCAGATGGTCGACGGCCTCGGTCGGGTCCATCGACTCGAGCGCGCTGGCCAAGCTCGGCCGACCGACGCGGGCGGCGAGGGGCTTGTTCCGACTGGCCGCCATCTGCCGGGCGAGCAGGAGCGTCCGCAGTTTCGGATGGACCAGCCCGGCAATCTGGAAAGGCCAGGGATTCTGTCCTTGGAAGAAGAGCGGCACGACCGTCGCCCCGGTTCGCCTGACGAGGCTGACGAGGTGTGCGTGCCACGTGCCCTCGACGACCTTGCGGTCGCTCCAGGTCAGGTGAGCGACTTCGCCGGCGGGGAACATGCCGAGCATGCCGCCGTTCTTCAGGCAGCGAATCGCCTCGCGCATCGGCGTGCCGTTGGCGGCGCGGTGGCTGGCGACCTTGCCCTCACCCAGAATGTCGACGAGGAGAAACGCCTCGCTCAGGCCGTCGAGCCCGCCGAGGTAGCTGTTGGCGAAGACCTTGGCGTCGGGCCGAAGCCCCGCGAGCAGGCTGACCATCGCCACGCCTTCGATCCCGCCGAACGGGTGGTTCGTGACGACGAGCACCGGTCGGCCCGAGTCATTCGCCGCGTCGAGGTGTTCCCGCCCCGCGACCTGCAACTCGACGCCGTGCTCGTCCAGAACAGCGTCGGCGAAGGCCTTGGGGTCGGTCGGGTTTCGACGGCGCGCTGCGTGGTAGAGCTCACGGCACGCACGAATGCCGACGAGCCGCTCGATGCCGGAGACGATGGCGTTCGCTCCGAGAAAACCTGGTCTCGGCAGCGTCAGCGGTGCCGGGCGTTTTGACGCAACCTGCGATTCAGAGTGGTCATGCGGCAAGATCAGAGTGTCGCCTGTTTCAAGCGGCAAGCGGGAAGGCGCGGTTTGGGTTTGGCCAAGTTTGCGCTCAGACGTTGTCAAGCCCCTGTTAAAGACCTCGTGCAACCCGAGGGGCATCGGCTCGATGCAGGGCTTCACGATGCCGCCCGATGACGTCACCGAATCCGACGGGCGACCTACGCGGCCTGGGTCAAATGTTGCGCGACGAGGCGCATGTCGGAGACGAAGTCGGCCCGGGCTTGCTGGCGAGTGGCGTCGTCGGGAATGCGCAGGATGGCCGACGGGTGGATCGTCGCCAGGAACTGCCCACCTTCGGGGAAGTCCATGAACTCGCCGCGGCTCTGCGTCACGCGGAACTGCCGGCCCATCAGCGCCTGCGCGGCGGTCGAGCCGAGGGCGACGACGAGGTCGGGGCGAATCGTCGCAAGCTCCTGCTCCAGCCACGGCTTGCATGCGCTGACGTGCCTTGCCGCCGGCTTCTGGTGCAGGCGGAACTTGCCCTTGTGGACGAAGTGGAAGTGCTTGACCGTGTTGGTGACGTAGACCGCGCGTCGATCGACGCCGGCCTCGTGCAGCATGTCGTCCATGAGCTGACCCGCCGGGCCGACGAAGGGCAGGCCGGCAAGGTCTTCGTTGTCGCCGGGCTGTTCGCCGACGAAGACGATCCGCGCGTCACTCGGCCCTTCGCCGAAGACGGCCTGGGTAGAGCCGTTGTCACAAAGGTCACAGCCGCGGCAGTTGCGAATGGCGTCGCGCATCGCGTCGAGCGACGGATCGGCCGGGATGAACGTCTCCGCCCCCTTCGGCTTGGCGGCGGCCATGGCGGCGGTGCGGGCGATCATCGTGCCGGCGCGCTTTGGTGCTTCCTTGAGCAGGTCGGGAATGATCTGTGTTTCCGGAAGCGTTCGCCAATGCCGGACGTTCATCTCGGCCTTCATCGCCTTCACCTTGGGCCGAGCGGGGTTGAAGATGTTGGCGTAGTAGGTGCGCCACACGTCTTCGAGCGCGTCGGTCTCCGGTGCGGCTGAAGCTGGGACGCCTTCGCCGAAAGTGAGCTGCTTTCCGTTCCACGAGGCGGACGCGTCGGGTGTGAGGATGGTCCACCGCATCGAGCCGAACCGCTCGCGAAAGAACGGTGCCGCCCGGTGCAGGATGAAGTGGTCCGGCCGATGGAACGCGACAAAGTGCTCTTCACTCGTGTCTTCGTCGACGACTTTTCGGAATCGGACGAAGGCGTGCATCTTGTGGACGTCGCGCCGGATGAGCGAGACGCGCCGGTCAAGCTTGACGACGTCCTCGTCGGCCGGGTTTTTCATGACTGACGGGTCGGCCACGACCCGCCAGAGCAGGCCGTAGAGGAACGACCATCGATCGTCGGCCCGGAAGTCGGCAGCGACCTCCGCCTGCCTGACGAACCGCGGCGGCACCCGGAACGCCTCACCCGTCGACTCCGGCGGCAACGCGTCGGCCATACCGGGCAGCAGGGCTTCGGTGCCGTCGTCGAACAGGACGTCTCTTGGCTCGACGCCCGCCATCACCAACCGCCTCGCCGCCCGCCGCCAGGCGTCGAAGCTGGGTTCGATGACGACGCGGTGCATCGGTCACGATACGCCGGATTCAGAGATCGCGAAGACACGAAGAAGCGAAGACAGGCGCGAAGTACGGACAGAGTTGCTGTTTCTGCTTCTGAACCCCTTCTTGTTCTTCGCGTCACTCTTCGCGCCTTCGTGTCTTTGCGATCTCTGTGGTTCACCGTCCGCCACGAAGGCGCAGCATCTCGGAAATGAGCCTGTTGGCGTCCTCAGGCGCATCGTCCCGTTTCTTGACCCGTGAAAGCAGCGTCTCGGCGTCGGCCCGGCGTTCGCCGAGGGCGACAAGGGCGTCGACGGCGTCCGCCTCGTCGGGCGACAGCGAGCCGACGGACGTCGCGGGTGTTGGGGCGATGACGGCGTCGGGCGAGACGAACCGGCCGACCTTGCCGGCGAGTTCGGCGATGATTGTCTCGGCCGCACGTTTGCCGATCTGCGGCAGCTGGACCAAGGCCTTCGTGTCCTTTGCCTCGATGGCGGCGGCGACTTCCGCCGGCGGGATCGCCATCGCACGCAGTGCCTTGCGTGGGCCGATGCCTTTGACAGTGATGAAGGCGTTGAAGAAGCCCTTGTCCGCCTCGGTGGCGAAGCCGATCAACCGCGGCGTGAGGTTGCCGCCGGAAGCGTCGCCCTCGAGGTAACAAACGGTCTGCAGCGTGATCTCTGTCCCGACCTGTGCTTCGAGCGCCGCCACATCCCCCGCCGGCACCAACACGTCCACCGCCACCGGCCCGACCGTCACCACCGCCCGATCCTCGGCCACAGCTTCGAGCAGTCCGGTCAGACGGGCAATCACGGGATGAGCGTACGGGCAACTGAGAAACGCAAAGACGCAAAGAGACAAAGGTCCGCAAAGGACAGATGTGAGGCAAGATGCCAGTCGTCTCATCCTTTTTCTTGTTCTTTGCGGTCTCTTTGCTCCTTTGCGTCTTTGCGTTTCCCTCCGGTACGATTGCCTCATGGAGGACACCAACCTGTACCCGCCGTCTGATCTGTTCCGCCGCCAGGCCCGTGTCGATTCGATGGAGGCCTACCGCCGCGAGTGGACACGCAGCGTCGAGGAGCCCGACGCCTGGTGGGGCGAGCAGGCGGATCACCTCCGCTGGTTCAAGAAGTGGGACACCGTTCAGTCGGGCCAGGTTCCGCACGTCAAGTGGTTCGAGGGTGGACACCTCAACGCCAGCGTCAACTGCCTCGACCGCATCGTCGACTCTGGTCGGGGCGAGAAGACCGCCATCATCTGGGAGGGTGAGCCCGTCGAGGACGACGGCAAGTCCCCACCCACGCCACGCGAGATCCGCAAGATCAGTTACCGCCAGCTGATGGACGACGTCTGCCGGTTCGCCAACGGGCTCAAGTCGCTCGGCGTCAAACGCGGTGACGTCGTGACGATCTACATGCCGATGGTGCCCGAGGCCGTCGTCGCGATGCTGGCGTGTGCGCGGATCGGCGCGCCGCACAGCGTCATCTTCGGCGGCTTCAGCTCGGCCGCGATCGCGGACAGGATCGCCGACGCCAAGAGCAAGTTCGTCGTTACCGCCGACGGCGGGTGGCGTCGCGGGAAGGTCGTCCCGCTCAAGGCCAACGTCGACGAGGCCGTCCGGCAGAGCGAGGGGGTTGAGAAGGTCGTCGTCCTCAGGCGGTGCGACAACGACATCACGATGGCCGATCACGACGTCTGGTGGCACGACGTCGTCGCCGACCAGCCCGACCGCTGCGAGCCGGCGTCGATGGACTCCGAAGACCTGCTCTTCGTCCTCTACACCAGCGGCTCGACCGGCAAGCCCAAGGGCATCCTTCACTCGACCGCCGGCTACCTGCTGCACGCGTACCTGACCTGCAAGTACGTCTTCGACATGAAGGACGAAGACGTCTACTGGTGCACGGCCGACGTCGGCTGGATCACCGGGCACACCTACATCACCTACGGCCCGCTGGCGATGGGGGCGACACAGCTGATGTACGAGGGCGCGCCGAACTTCCCGGACTTTGCCCGGTTCTGGCAGATGGTCGAGCGGCACCGCGTCACCGTCTTCTACACCGCGCCCACGGCCATCCGGGCATTCATGAAGGCCGGGCGCGACCTGCCCGACGCGAGCGACCTGTCGAGCCTGTCGCTGCTCGGAACGGTCGGCGAGCCGATCAACCCGGAGGCTTGGCGTTGGTACCACGAGGTCATCGGCGACGAGAACTGTCCGATCGTCGACACCTGGTGGCAGACCGAAACCGGCGGCCACATGATCTCGCCGCTGCCGGGTGCGACGCCCACCAAGCCGGGCCTGGCAACGCTGCCGGTCTTCGGAATCGACGCGGCCGTGGTCGATCGCGAAGGCAACGAGGTGCCACAGGGCGAGACGGGCCTGCTCGTCATCCGCAAGCCGTGGCCGAGCATGCTCCGCGGGATCCTGGGCGACGAGGAGCGGTACGTTAAGACTTACTGGTCCGACGTGAAGGGCATGTACTTCAGCGGCGACGGTGCCCGGCGCGACGAGAACGGCTACTTCGAAATCACCGGCCGAATGGATGACGTGCTGAACGTCTCCGGCCACCGGCTCGGCACGGCCGAGGTCGAAAGCGCGCTGGTCGCCCACGAAGCCGTCGCGGAAGCGGCGGTGGTCGGCATCAAGCACGAGGTCAAGGGCGAAGCCGTGGCGGCGTTCGTGATTCTCCGCACCGGGTTCGAGCCCGGCGAAGACCTGAAGCAGGCCCTCATCCAGCAAGTCACCAAGGAGATCGGCCCCTTCGCCCGGCCCGACGTCCTCAAGTTCGCCGACGGCCTGCCCAAGACGCGCTCCGGCAAGATCATGCGTCGCCTCCTCCGCGACGTCGCCGCCGGCAACGAGGTCAAGGGCGACGTGACGACGCTGGAGGACATGAGCATCGTCGCGAAGCTGCAGGAGGCGTGATCAGCCCGCGAACCCCGCCGCTCGTCGCCAGACATAGATCTGGCCGACGTGGTAGGCCTCGTGGGTGGTCATCATGAACGTCGCCAGGTGGCCGATGGAGGGCGACATGCCGCGGAATCGCTCTGGTAGCGGTTTTGCGAGAGTGGGCTCGTCGGCGGATCGGACGGCGTCGGCGAGGTCGACGTGGACGCGTTCGTACGTCTCCAGCAGCTCGTCTTTCGACGCATAGACGCCGCGGTCGGCGACGGGCGTCGAGCCGGGCTTTACGTGTTCTCGCCACTCACGCGGAACGATCCCGTCCCGGCCGAGGCAGAAGCGGGCGAAGTCCAGGGCGTTTGCACAGTGGCCCAGCGTCCAGGCCGGGTGGTTCAAGACGCCCGCCGGTTGCTCGGCCATTCGTTCGTCAGGCACGCCATCGAGGGCTTTGGCGAACCAGTCGCGGTTGCCTTCGAACATGTCGACGATCAGGTCGCGTTGCATGGCAGGATCGTTCGCAGCTTCACCACGCCGGGCCGCCAGGCCCGGATTCTGACGACTTGTTGGATTCCCGGAATCCGGGCCTTGCGGCCCGGCGTGGTGGGTGAGTGACAAAGCG
>JBCDKH010000056.1 GCA_038746835.1 Planctomycetota bacterium
GAGTCGCCCGAAGTCGGCCAGGTTGACGGTGCCGTCGAGGTTGGCATCGCCGTTGACGGTGTAGCGAACGACGACGCTCGTCGAATCGACACTCGTGCCGAAGAGCGAGGTGGTTCCGGTGACGGCCGACTCGCCGTAGCCAACCGCGAAGTCGCCGCCGGCGTTGCTGGAGCGAATGCCGTCGCCGTTGAACGCGCCGCCGTTGAAGCCGGACTGGACCAGCGACCGGACACTCGAGAGCGGTGAGGCACCGGCATAGTCGACGACAATCGCATTGTCGCGAATGTTCAGGAAGCCGTCCGCGACACCGGCGGTGTTGATGTCGAGACTGGCGACCGTCAGCACCTTGTCCCCGCCGCCTTCGATGTCGACCTCTCCGCCGTCGCCAATGGCGAGTTCGTCGAGTCGGTCAGTCGCTGTGAAAGTGACTCGCGCGAGGCTGGAGTCGTCCGTGTTGATGAAGACGTCGTCGCTGCCGGCCTCGGTGTCAAGGTCAATGCCGAAGCCGAGAGCGTTGTTGACGTTGACGATGTCGTTGCCGCCACCTGCGAAGACGTTGTAGTCAACGAAGGTGCTGACGTTGATGTTGAAAGTGTTCGTAGCGGTCCCGCCAAAGACGTTGACGGTGTTGGCATTGCTGTCCCAGGTCACGGTCCCGCTAGCGCTGCGGCTGATGTTGAAGCCGTCGAGCAGGTAGGTGTCGACGAAGCTGTTGGCGGCGTCGTTGTAGTTCAGCGTGTCGTTTCCGCCGAACAGGTTGACGTCGAGCGTGCCGTCGACGGTCTCGACCGTGCCGCCGGGTGCACCGACGTCTACGACGTCATCGCCGTTGCCGGTATCGACGAAGGCAGCCACGCTGGTGCTCAGCGAAAGGACAGCGACGTTGTCGCCGCCCGTTCCGGTGCGAAGTTCGATGTTCTCCGTGGTGAAGTAGGTAACCTCGTTGGTCAGGAACTCGTTGTCGATCGTCGTGCTCGTGACGGTGTAGTCCGAACCGACCAATCCCTGGCCCAGAACGACGACGGTGTCGGTCCCGGCATCGCCGTTGAAGATCATGTCGGCGTCATAGAAGGCGATGCCGACCGTGCCGTCGCCGAGCGTGAAGACGTCATCGCCCTCGCCGCCGGAGATGTTCAGGTCGAGGGTCAGGGGTAATCCGCCACCGCCGAGGAGGCTGAAGGTGTTGTTGCCCGCGTTGCCATCGATGTCGAAGAGCTCGATGTCGTTGAAGAAGCGGAACGTGCCGCCGATCTCCTTGGTGAAGTCGTGTTGCGACGCCGGGGTAAAAGTGTTGGGCGAAATGCTGGTGATGTCGTACGGATCCGCGCCACCGTCACCGGTGTCGTTGAGAAGCGCGCGGTCGAAGCCGCCGTTTCCTGCGAACGTGAGCAGGCCGTTGATGTTGGTATCGAAGTCGTCGCTCGCAGCAGCGATGTTGACGGTGTCGTCGCCGGGGTTGCCGACGATCGCCAGCTCGAGGCCGGAGCGAAGCGAGTTGACGTCGATGACATCGTTTCCGTTGCCGACGACCAGGTTGAAGACCTCGGTGCCGACTGAAGCTGTGAACACGCCGCCCGTGCCGCCGGTGAGCGTCGAGTTGTTGAAGACGCGAGTGGCGATGGCGCCGACGTTCTGGGCGAGATAGTCGAAGGTGTCGATGCCGCCCTCGCCATCAAAGGTCACGTTGGCGTCCATGTTGGCGATTCCGTTGGAACCGCTGCCGATCTTCAGGATGTCGTTGCCGTCGCCGCCGAAGATGTCGAAGTCCTGGGTGGCCAGGAACGCAGTCGGCGCACCGAACTCGATTTCGTTGCTGCCGGTGTTGGCCAAGAGATCCACCTGATTGACCTCCGCGGTCCAGGAAATCAAGCCCAGCGGTTCGCTGCTCTTGGTGAATCGGTACGGATCGTTCCCGCCAACGTTTTCGAAGAAGTAATCGTCGTCGACCGTGTCGACCGAGTCATCGATCGTCAGGTTGTTTGTCCCCGTGAAGTCGTTGATGTTGACGACGGCTCCGATGTTGTTGTCGAAGTCACCACCGCCGACGTTGAACGTGTCGATCGCGGTGCCGCTGTTGATGTCGAGGCGGGCGTTGGTGAAGTTGACGTTGTAGGTCGTGGCAACGTCGGCCCCGTCGATCCGGAGATTCTCGATGCCGGTGAAGTTGATGTTGCGGGTGCTCTTGCTGACGACGCCATTGCCGACCGTCCACGTGTCGCCGCCTACTCCGTCGTTCTCGTCTTCGAAGAGGATGTCGTCGCTCGTGCCACCACCGCCGTTGACGGTGATGTCGGAGAGCACGAAGGTGTCGATGTCGCCATCATCGGGGGCTACGTCGACGCGGTCGTTGCCCTCGCCGAGGTTGATGGTGACGGTCTTGCCAGCGACGAGTCGGTCGACGTCGACGTCGTCCGTGCCATCGCCCGTGTTGACGACGATGCTGGTGAACTCGGCTTCGGGAATCAGCTCGCGTGCACCGGTCGTTCCGCCGTTCTGATACTCGATCTGCGCGTTGGTCCCCGAGCGTTCGAGGTCGACGTTGTCGCTGAGAACGCCCTGGATATCGCCGTTGACGGTCAGGACATTGGTCGACCGGTTCAGGTTGGCGTGGAAGGTGTTGATCTGGCTCGGCAGGATGATGTCGTACCCGTAGACGTCGCGCAGCAGAAGGGCGTTGTCGTCCGAGATGAGCGAGCGCTCGCCGAAGCCACTGGTCCGGCCGGGATTCATGAGGTCGAACGGGTGCGTCGGGCCCGTGTATCCGCCACCGCCTTCAAAGAGGTGTCCGCCGCCGTTCTCGGTCATGGTGTACCGCGCGACGCCGCCAATACGGACTTCGAGCAGGTCGGAGCCGCTGCTGAAGGGGTCGTTGAAGCCCGAGTCGACCAGGTTGTCTGCGATCTTAAAGAAGCCCGAACTGTTGTTGAAGATCCCCATGGCATGACCGATCTCGTGGACGATCGTGCGGTAGAAGTCGTTGCCGGTGTCAGCCGTCCCGCCGACAGCTTCGGCGTTGAAGAGGCTGTTCACCTGGGTGAACTCGCCGTCGTCCGGGATGCCGTCGACGCCGATGAAGTTGTCGAAGTACCAGGTGGTGCCGTTGTTATCCATGCGGACCGTGGCCGCGTCGGGCTTGCGGTCGGTTCCGTCGTCTCGACTGGTCACCTGGGCCGAACCGCGGCCGCCGATGTCTTCGGCCTGGACGGTCAGGTTGTACGTGTTGCTCTGGTTGGAGCCGGTGTCGTCGTAGTTGAAGTCGACGATGACGGCCTCCCAGTCGGCGATCGCTCGACGCACGATGTTGCGGGCTTGGGCCTCGTTCGTGCCGTAGCTGTCGAAGTTGTCGCTGAACTCGTTGACCCAGTTGATGGTCGCGAGCAGGCGACGGCTTTCGAGCCGTTCGACCACGTCGGACGTGCGTTCCGACGGGCACGGATGAGCGGGAACGAGACGACGGGCAACGGCCGCAATGGCCGACGTGAGATGGGCGCGGGACATGGCTTCGATCCTCCGGAAACTGAACGAACCGCC
Organism: Planctomycetota bacterium; assembly: GCA_038746835.1. Taxonomy (NCBI): domain Bacteria; kingdom Pseudomonadati; phylum Planctomycetota; species Planctomycetota bacterium. The sequence continues at coordinate 3,532 of JBCDKH010000056.1, forward strand.
GACCGAACAGACGGCGGTTGCTGCAGCTTCCCTCAAAGACCGATAAATTTCAACCGAAGCGGCCGATTCTGGCCACTCAAGCAGGAAAACGCACTCACCAGAGTGAATGCGTTCGTCACATCGGCTCGTGCTCGATCGTGCGGTCGTAGACCTCGAGCAGCTTGCTCTTGTCGAAAATCATCTCCTGCCGCGTCAGGCCCACGAGGTCGTAGACACTGGTCAACTCGATCGCGTCGACGGGGCATGCTTCCTCGCACATGCCGCAGTAGATGCAGCGGAGTTCGTCGATGTCGAACTTGATCGGGTACTTCTCCCGATCTTCCCACGGGCTTTCGCCTGCCTCGATGTGGATGCAGTTGGCCGGGCAGGCAGTGGAGCACATGAAGCAGGCGACGCACTTGACGCGGCCTTCCTCGTCCTTGTTGAGCCGGTGCACGCCGCGATAGGTGCTGCGGAAGATGCCGCCTTCCTCGACGCTTTTGTCCTCGCGACGCTCCTCAGGGTACTGGATGACGCGGTGCTCGTCCTTGACGACGACGTTGAACAGGTGCCGCATCGTCGTGCCAAGGCCCTTGAAGACCTGCGGCAGGTAGAACTGATCGCTGACCGTCATCTTCGGCTCAGTGATCGTGAAGTACGTCCCATCATCGTCGGCGGTCTTGCCGATGGGGCGCTTCATGATCTCGGGAGCCGTCTCGGTGACTGGGCCCTCCGAAAGGTTGGCACGGGGCTTGTCGGGCGTGACCATCTCGACCATGCGACACAGTAGAACCGGTTCCGTCGGGAGGCGGAGCAGGACGGATGAAATCGACCGAGCGGACACCTACCTCATCAGCGTGGTCCGAGGCTTCTGATCCATGAGCATCCAGCGGATCGTCTGCGCCAGCTGGGCGTAGCCGTCGTCGTTGTACTGCCACTTGCTGCCCGAGTACTCGGTCGTCCGGGTGTAGATCGTGGCGAACTTGTGGTCCAACACCCGCCCTGACTCGACCTCTGTTCCGGCCTCAAGCCAGAAACAGGTCACGTAGTCCGGGTACCCAGGCAGAGTCGAGACCACTGTCGCGTCGTCGAGATACTTGCGATGGGTCCAGCCGTAGTAGGCCTTCGCGTTTGACGTCGTGAAGTTCTTGACCTCGCCGTTCTCGTCGACTTGGTTGTCACCGTCGTCATCGACGTTGTTCTTGAACAGGCCATAGCCCCGGCCAACGGCGTCGACGCCCTCATCATCCCACCAGTCGATCCAATTCGTCTTCCAATCGTCTTCGTTGTCGATGTCGTAGAGGTTGACCTCGACATCCAGATCGTTGGCGTAGACGGTCCCATGGGTCTCCCATGACTGAATGTCAGCTGGGGAGTTGCGATAGGCGTCGCCGGGAGTCTTGGGAACGATCCCGAACAGATCGACAAGGTTTGTCTCGCCCAACACGATCGGCCCATTGGCGTCGACCGTGGACGCGGCGACCGCCCCAGAGCTGACGCTGCTGCTGAGGAACAGAATCTCACCGCTCTGCAAGACACTCGCGTTGAGCTGACCTTGGCTGACAACACGGACCGGGACGCCGAACTGCGTGAGGAACTCCCGCATATAGACGTCGTTGACTCGGAACGTGTCCGCGTTCTTGACCGCGAGGACGATGCCGGGTTGCGTTGCGATCGCCTCGACCTGATGAGCCGTCGACTCAATCCCGAAGAAGCTTGCGACGGTCGTCTCGGCTTGGACTTCGGCGACGATCCGAACGGCGTTCGCGGGCTGAGTCAGCTCTTCGCCCGTCTGCACCAACTCAAAGTCGTTGGAATCGTGGTTCCAGCGGCCAAGCTCGACACTCAGCGAGTTGAGCACGTCGGACGTGACACCGTTGCTCGCGAGCACCTCGTCAATGATCGATTCAACCTTCGACTCGCTCAGAGAGATGTTCCGAGCAGCCGCTTTCACCGCCGCGTCGACTGCGGTTCGAGACTGGGACCTCTGGTAGCTCAGGTTCCCGAACTCAATCGCGATCGCCATCAGCAGCATGAAGGCGGGGAACAGCATGACCACCATCAGCAGAACCGATCCACGACGGCAAGGGCGCCCCGGGCGGGCGGACGTGTTCCAGCTGGCAGTCACACAGCAATTATCAGATTCGTCGCGGGCCGACTGAAGAAGCTGACGAGGCTGATGCTGCTTATCGGTCGCAAGGGCTCGCTCAGACCTTCGGCTCGTCGGGGCTGTAACTCACCAGCCCGCCGTGACCCGCGGCGAGGCCCGTGTTGCTGACCGTACCGACGCCAGACAAGCCGTTGCCGTCTTGCTCGTTCCGCATGGGGCGACGCGACACGCCCAGAGGCAACGGCGTCCGGCGGAATCGGCTGCCAGGGACGGCGACGCGGGCGTTCTGGTTCGCGCCAGCGGGAATGACAAAGCTGCCGATGACGATGATCGCCGTCACGACCACATTGAGCCCCAGGAACGCCACTGCATGCACACCGTCCAGCCCGTCGACGGTCGGCCGACCCGTGACGCCGAAGTAGTAGACCAGCAGCGTCGTCGAGACGATCAGCACCAACATGATCGGGATGAGGCCCTTCCACGCGATCTGCATCAGCTGGTCGAACCGGAAGCGCGGCAGGCTCCAGCGGACCCACATGAAGATGAACAGCACCAGGACGGCCTTACCGAAGATGACGCCGCTGCGGAAGATGCACTCGATCAGGCTCGTCGTCACACTCGCCGGCGCACCCTCAGGCCTCGTCTGGAAAATGCCCTGGATAACCCAGTCGAGGTAGGGCACATGCCATCCGCCCCAGAACAGCGCCGCGAGCACCAGGGCCGTAGTGACCATGCCCGCGTACTCGGCGAGGAAGAAGAGCGCGAATCGCATCGAGCTGTACTCGGTGTGGTAGCCACCCACCAGCTCCTGCTCCGCCTCGGCCATGTCGAACGGTGCCCGGTTCGCCTCGGCGTGGATGCAGACCAGGAACAGCAGGAACGCCAGCGGCTGGGCGAACATGTTCCACGCCGGGATCACGCCGAACCAGTAGTCGGCTTGCCGATCGACTAGGAGCGCGAGGTCGAGCGTGCCGAACATGATGACGACGATGAGCGCGCTCATGCCGAGCGGGATCTCGTAGCTGATCATGTTCGCCGTCGCCCGCAGCCCGCCGAGGAAGCTGTACTTGTTGTCCGACGCCCACCCGCCAATCACCACGCCGTAGACCGCGAGACTCAGCACCGCCAGGACGAACAGGATGCCGATGTTCAGGTTGGCGATCTGGAAGTGGTACCGGTAGTGGACTGGAACGCGGTAGCCGTTGACGTTGCCGTTGTTGTCGAACGTCGCCTGCGACTGGGCAGCAGCGAGATCGATGGGCGTGACGAACTCGGCGTCGTAGGGCAGGTAGTGGCGAATCGCCCGCTCCGCCTGCTCGCCCAGTCGGCCGTCCAGGGCTGCCGTCTCCGCGAACGCTGCGGCGTCGAGCCGGCTGCTGTCGACGGTGATCGTCTTGGTCACCTCCCGCACGCCGCCCCACGGGATCACGGCAATCGAGATGATGACCACGATGATCATCACGATCGGCGCGAGGCTGAAGAGAATGCGGTCGACACCCTTGCGCCCGTAGTCCTCTTTCACCAGGAACTTCAGCCCGTCCGCCAGCGGCTGCCCGAGGCCCCAGAAGTGGAACTTCGGCATGAACGGCAGGCCGAAGTTGAAGCCCACGCGGTTCGGGCCGATGCGGTCCTGGACCCAGCTGGCGGTCTTGCGCTCGAGCAGGATCAGATAGGCCACTGCACCAAGCACGGTGAGGTGGAAGACGAACGCGAGGATCACCCAGTGGTAGGCCGCGACATACGTGCCGATCGTGTCGATCAAATCGGCCGGCGGGAGCAGGAGCGGGGTGGACATCGTGGTCGTCTGCGTTGCCGCATCACAGGCGGCGTCGGGGAACTGGGGTCGGGGTGGGCAGAAGCATAAACAGCCCACCCGCTGCGTCCAAGCCGCCGTCACAACCGCACGCGCGGGCGACGGCCACCTCCGTCATCCCGAGCGCAGCCGAGGGACCTCGTCGGGGTCTGGACGGTTCTCCAAGCGAGGTCCTTCGACTCGCTCCGCTCGCTCAGGATGACGGTGGCGTCGCATCAGGTACGCTCGATTTCCCCTTGTAAATCGACACAATCGTCTCCACATGACGGTCGAATGAGAGCACGTCGCGAAGCTCCGGAAGGGCGGAACGCCAGCGGCGGTTGGTCTCGTCGTCGGTCGCCTCTCGAAGCGCCGACGCAATGTCCGCCGCCTCGACAATCCGGCCGTGGCGGCCGTCGGTCATCGTCTCCATCGCCCCGGCCTGCGGCGTGCCGACGACTGGCGTTCCGGTGGCGAGTGCTTCGAGCGTGACCAGCGACGACGGATCTCGCCGGGACGCGTGCACGAACACGCTGGACGCTCGGTACAAGGCCGGCAGGTCCGATCGTTTGCCGAGCCACGCCACGCGATCGGACACACCCAGCGATGACGCTCGCTTGTGCATCGCCTCTTCGACGCTCGGACGATCGAACCCGACGACGGCGAGCAGGAGCCCCGGCACCTTGGGCATCGCATCGAGGACGACGTCCAGACCCTTGCGGTGCCAGTCGTTGCCAACGAACAGGGCGACCGGCGCGTCGCCAGTGAACACAGAATCGTCAGCACTTTCGCCTTCAGTACAGAATCGGCCGACATCCACGCCGTTGGGCACCGTTTTGATGCGATTTTCAGGGAGATTCGGATGGTGACGGAGGATCGCGTCGCGGATGAGGCCGCTGAGTGCGACGAACGTCGTCCGCTCGTCAGCCGCATGCTGACGCTCCGCGGCGGCAAAGGCGCGACGGCGTGGGTTGGTCAGCCACGACACCAGCCGACCACGCTCGCACGCCACGCCGGCGTGCGGGTGGTAGAGGTCGGCCGACACGCTGGCGACCGGGAGCATCAGGTGAACCGCGTCAGCCGACACACGTTCGAGTTGATCCGCGACGCCTCGGCAGAAGCGGCGATACCGGCTCGTTCGCGAGCCACGGCCGACGTCGACGAGCGCGTCTGCCGGGGCGGACGATGCGACGACGATCGGCTCGACCCCGTGGGCGGGAAGGGCGTCCGCGAGGTCGCGCGTGTACCGCTCGGCCCCGCCGCGGGTCGGATCGCCGTGGTAGATGACGAGGGCGACCCGCATCAGATGGGTCCGAAATGACCGATTTTCAGGGGAGAGCTGACGACTCGGTCGCCGCGACGGCCGTGCCGTCGGCGAGTTCCACCGCACGCGTCGAGACATCCAACGCGGCCAGACGCGCGGCGTCGGACAGGTAGTCGATTACCGGCGGCACAAAGCCGAGGAGCAGTGCACCGCCAGCAGACAACGCCACCGCGGCAATCAACGGCCACGGCTGTCGCGGCGCGCCCGGAATCGCCGTTGCCTCCGAACCCGCGGCAATCTCGGCCTCGTCGGGGGCGGGCTTGAGGATCATCTCGCTCAGGATCTTCAGGTAGTACCCTGCTGCGATCGCTGCGTTGATCGCGGTCGCACCGACGAGGATCCACAGTGCCCTGGCGAACTCGCCCGACGCGTCGCCGGCGAGCTCGAGCACGGGGCGGAAAACGTAAAACTTCCCGAGGAAACCGACGGTCAGCGGGATGCCGATGAGGCTGATGCAGCAGATCGCCATCGCGGCCGTTAGGATCGGGTGACGCCGGCCGACGCCGCGAATCTCGTCGTAGGTCTCGGCACTGGTCGCCGGCGGCCGGTAGACGTTGCCGTCGGAGTCGGTGACACGCTCGCGCGTCGGGAGCATCATCAGCACGCCGAAGACGCCCGCGTTCATCACGCCGTACGCGACCAGGTAGAACAGCACGCCCGCGGCAGCCGACTGGACGACGTCCATCCCGCCGCCCAGGCTCGCCGCGGCCATGGCGGTCAAGGCGACGAGCATGTAGCCGCTGTGTGCGATCGAGCTGTAAGCCATGACCCGCTTGAGGTTGCGCGTCATGAGGGCCATCGTGTTGCCGACCGTCATGGTCAGGATCGCCACGACGAGCAGCGTCTGCCACACCGCCGCCGGCAGCGGCCCGTTGGCGACGCCGTCGACGCCCGCACCGGCCGTCACGAGGACCTTCACCAGGGCCACCACGCCGACTGCCTTTGGCACGAAGCTCAACAGCGCCGTCACCGGCGTCGCGGCACCGGCGTAGACGTCGCCGGCGTAGAAATGTAAGGGAAACGCTGCCAATTTGAAGCAGAGCCCGAGCAGCACGAGGATCAACGCCAGCGTCAGCCACACGCCCGTCGAGCCCTGAATCGCCGTCGCCGTCTCGGCAAGGTTCGTGGTGCCCGTCACGCCGTACAGGTAGGCGAAGCCCATCAGCAGGACCGCCGCGGACATCGCCCCAAGGTAGAAGTACTTGACGCCCGCCTCCTGAGCACTCGGCAAAGGCCGGCCCATGGCGACAAGGACGTACGTCGGAATGCTCGCCAGCTCGATCCCCATGAAGAGGAGCATCGTGTCGTTCGACGCAGAAACGAGCATAATCCCCGATAAACTGAGCAAAAGCAGCCCGAAGTACTCGGCACTGTCGAGCCCGAAGTGGACGGCCGAGTTGCCGGTCCTGGCGTCGTTGGTGGGCCAGCTCAGAAGGACCAACGGGATGCCGACGATGACCGTGAGGACGCGGACGAAAGCCGTCAGCTGATCGCTGGTGACCGCGCCGGTGAAGTCGAGCGTGTCGACCGGCACCCGCACGACCGAGATCACGCCTGCTGCGAGCAAGCCGCCCAAGGCGATCCACGGGACGAGCATCCGCACGCCGCCACCGCCCACGCCGAAGAGGAACAGGACGAGCGCGGTCGCCACGACCACGATCTCGGGGAGCAATAACGAGAAAAGTTCCATCGGCAAAAGGCGAACAGTCGTTTGCGGCAGTGCGGTCGTTCAGGGGTTCGGGAGCGTACCCGGCGGTGTCTCTGCGGCAGCCAAGTTTAACGGTGCCAGTGCCTCGTTTTGCTCAACGGTGACCGGAGTCTCGACGACCATCGTGGCGGCCTGTGGCGAACGCGCCGCCTGGACGTCGGGCGTCACACTTTGAAGCAGCGGCGACGGGAAGACGCCCAGCACGATCACCAGCACCGCCAGCGGCGTCAGGATCGCCACCTCGCGCGGGTTCAGGTCCAGCGACTTGCCCGGCGTCTCCTCGGCCGAATGACCCGTCGTCGGCAGCTTGAGTGGCCCGAAGACCAGCTTGGCGACCATGTGCAGCATGTAGATCGCACCGAGCACCACACCGAGCGCGGCAGCCGCACCGTAGATCGGGCCCAGATACGGACTGGTGAACGCTCCGAGAATCGTCAGAAATTCACTGACAAACCCATTGGTGCCCGGCAACCCGATGCTGCTCATCGTGAACAGCACCAGAAAGAAACTAAAGACCGGCATCACTTTGCCGAGACCCGAATAATCATCGAACATTCGGGTGTGATATCGATCGTAGATCATTCCGATCAGCAGGAACAAAGCCCCCGTGCTGATGCCATGATTGATCATGTAGAAGACGCTCCCCTGCATGCCGTGATCGTTCAGGGCGACCAGGCCAAGCACGCAGAAGCCGAGGTGGCTGACGGAGCTGTAGGCGACGAGCTTCTTGACGTCCTTCTGCACCCAGGCGATGAGCGCGCCGTAGATGACGCCGATGATCGAGAGGATCGCGACGACCGGGATGACGCTGTTGCCGATGACCGGCATGATGCCGTCGGGTGAGACCTCGACGGAGCTGATGAGGCCGAGCGGGATGGCGACGGCGAGCAGGCCGTAGGTGCCGAGCTTGAGCAGCACGCCCGCCAGGATCACCGAGCCGGCCGTCGGGGCGACGGTGTGGGCCAGCGGCAGCCACGTGTGCACCGGGAAGAGCGGCACCTTCACCGCGAAGCCGGCGAACAGCGCGACGAACAGCAGCACCTTGGCCGTCGGGTTGGTCACGTTGCCCTGGGCCCAGCGGGCCATCTCGGCCAGGTCGAAGGTGCCGGCGTTAATGCCGATGAAGAGCAGGCCCGCCAGCGTGAAGACGCCGCCGACGAAGGTGTAGAGGAAGAACTTCTTGGCCGCGTACTCCCGGTCGAGCCCGCCCCAGATGCCGATGAGAAAGAACATCGGCACGAGCGTCAGCTCGAAAAAGACGTAGAAGAGGATCGCGTCCCGCGCCAGGAACGTGCCGACCATCGGCGTGACCAGCAGCGTCAGCCAAAAGTAGTACCCCTTCTCCGCCTTCTGCTCGGCCCCGAAGCTCGACAGAAAGACCAGCGGCATCAGCGCGGCGGTCAGCAGGACGAGCCAGTAGCTGACGGGGCCGATGCCGAGGTTGACGCCGAGGTTGAGCGACTCGATCTGGAGCCAGGCCGGGGCGAACGCGTCGGTCGTCCCGCCGAGGCCCGAGCCGAGCAGCAGGAGCGCGAGCGCTAGCTCGAGGAAGCTCGCGCCCAGCGCGACGGTCTTGGCCATCGCCTTGGGCAGGGCGAGGATCGCCAGGGCCGCCAGCGTCGGCAGGAGGATGAGCGTGGCGAGCAGCATCGGTCGGGGAAAGCCTTTGAAAGTCCGTGAAAGTCGTCGAGTCTCAGAAGATCGCGATCGCCGCGACGATGACGGCCACGCCCAGCAGCATGCCGACGGCGTAGCCCTGGAGCGCGCCGCGTTGCGTCGCGACGCGGGTGAGCGCCCCGCCGTGGGCGGCGACGTGGCCGAAGCCGTTGACGGTCATGTCCAGCAGCGTGTCGATGCCCCAGAGAATCTTGCCGGTCGCGCGGAGGGTGCCGACGACGGCGGCGTTGTAGATCTCGTCGACGAAGTACTTGCCGTCGAAGAGCCGGACGAATGGCCGGAACGTGTGAGCGAGCCCGACAGCCTTGTCGCGGTCTTTGAGGTGAAGGAGGTAAGCCAGTCCAATACCCGACACGGCGATGACCGAGCCGATCAGCAGGCCGGGCGCTACCGAGGCGATGTAGGCCCAGAAGCTCTTGGTCTCGTACCCGAAGGCACCGGCGACCGGGTAGCTCTCGTTCGGGCCGAACTTCTGGACGGCCATGTCCCAGGCGTAGAAGAAGCTCGCCGAGTCGCCCAAGAAGCTGCCGAGCCAGTGCAGCGGGAACTGCAGCCAGCCGGCAAGGATCGCACCGACCGCGAGGAGGATCAGCGGCACCATCATCACCGGCGGCTCGTGATCGTGGTGATGGTCGTCATGACCGTGATCGGCCGCGTGGGCGTCAGGCGTCGCGCCGTGGGCGGCGTCGGCGTGGTTGGTGCCGTGATCGTCGTGATGGTGACCGGGCGCGGGCTCGGTCGGGACGACCGTCGGCCCCTCGAAGACGCGGAAGTACAGGCGGAACGTGTAGAAGGCCGTGAGGAACGCCGTCAGCAGGAGCAGTGCGTAGAGCAGCCAGCCCACCCAATCGCCCGTCGCGTGGTACTTGGCGAAGTGGATGATCTCGTCCTTCGAAAAGAAGCCAGCAGTCGCTGGGAAGCCGGCCAACGCTGCACATCCGATGAGGCACAGGATCCGCGTCTTGGGCAGAACGGTCTTCAGGCCCGACATCTTCCGCATGTCGAGGTGGCCCAGCATCGCGTGCATGACGACACCGCTCGACAGGAAGAGCAGGGCCTTGAAGAAGGCGTGGGTGACGAGGTGGAAGACGCCCGCCATCGGGGCCAGCACGCCGACGGCGACGAACATGTAGCCCAGCTGGCTGACCGTCGAGTAGGCGAAGACCTTCTTCAGATCGAACTGCCGCAGGGCGATGGTCGCGGCGAAGAGGGCGGTGAAGGTGCCGACGACGGTGATGGTGACGAGCGCTGCCGGGCTACCAGCGAAGACCGGGCCGAGGCGGGCGATCATGTAGACGCCGGCCGTGACCATCGTGGCCGCGTGGATAAGGGCCGACACGGGCGTCGGGCCCTCCATTGCGTCGGGCAGCCAGACGTAGAGCGGGAACTGAGCACTCTTGCCGAAGGCGCCGAGCATCAGAGCGAACGGAATCCAGTCGAGTGCCCACTGGCGTTCGACGGGAACGAACGCGTGCGGGTTGGTGGCCATCTCGACGAAGCCGTCACCGAAGACGCCGCCGTCGCCGAAGTAGCTGACGGTGCCAAAGCACCACCAGACGAGCATGATGCCGATGGCAAAGCCGAAGTCGCCAACGCGGTTGACGAGGAAGGCCTTCTTGGCCGCCTCGCGTGCGGCGGGCTTGTCGAAGTAGTAGCCGATCAGCAGGTAGCTGCAGAGGCCCACGCCCTCCCAGCCGAGGTAGAGCATGATGAGGTTCTCGCCCATGACGAGACACGTCATCGAGAAGAGGAACAGGCCCAGGTAGGCGAAGAATCGCCAGTAGCCCGTCTCGCCCTTCATGTACCCGGCGGCGAAGATCGTGATCAGAAAGCCGATGCCGCAGACGACGCTGAGCATGACGACGCTCAGCGGGTCGAGCAGGGCACCAGCCACAACCTCGAAGTAACCCGACGTCCGGCCGTCGGAGCCAACCTGCGTGACGTCGGGCAGCTGATCCGGCAGCACGCCAGCCTCGCCGCGTGACAGGGCGAGCTCGACGACCTGAGCCTCGGTCAGAGACGGCGGGACGTTCTTCGAGGTGTCATCGCCTGCCGCGATCCAGGTGAACCAGTGGCTGCGGAGGAGCTTGACGTCGCCGTCCGGGCCGTGGTGCGCGTGATCGTCGTGCGCGTGGGCTTTGTCACCCGCGTGATCTTCGTCGTCCGAGTTGGCTTCGTCGCTGTGGGCCTCGTCGGCCTTGTCCTTTTTCCCGATGATCTCGGGCTTGTTGGCGACGACGGTCTCGTAGTCGTCGGTGAACGCCAGCGACTGGTTCGGGCTGGCGGCCAGCATCGTGAAGAGCAGCGCCAGCGACAGCACGGCCGAGCCACCCACGCCGATCCAGATCGGCCAGTGGCTTCGTCCGCCCAGGATGCGCTTCCCCGCAAAGCCCGCCACGGCCGCCGCGACGAGGGGCAGCAGGGGGATGAGCCAGGAGATGGAGGCGAGGGTCTGCATGAAGGCCAGAAAGCTTGAAGGAGGAAGCTTGAAGCTTGAAGGTCAGAGTTCGTGGCAATGAGGAAGGCGTCGATCCGGCTCGGGCTTCAAGCTTCAAGCTTCAAGCTTCAAGCTTTCTGCCGTCACTCCCTCAGCTCCTTCCAGGCCTCGGAGTCGACGGTGCCCTTTTGCCGGAAGAGCAGCACCACGATGCCCAATGCCAGCGTGGCTTCGGCAGCGGCGATGACGAGGAGGAAGATGACGAACGCCTGCCCCGCGACGTTGTTGTGGTAGGCCGCGAAGGCGACCAGACTGATGGCCACGCCCTGGAACATCAGCTCCGTGCACAGGAACATGACGATCAGGTTCCTGCGCGTCATGAACCCGATCATGCCCAGCGCGAACATGATCCCGCCGACTGCGAGGAAATGTTGGAGGGCGAGGAGGTCCATGGTGAGGAGGCACGGAGGGACGAAGGCACGGAGGCACGAAGGGGCTGACGATCTTAATCTGGAAGCCCTTCGTGCCTCCGTGCCTGTGTGCCTTCGTGCCTCTCCTTTCTGATCAGTTCTGCGGATACGCCTTCTGTCGCGGCGTGGCGGTGCCGTGGACGGGGAGGCTCTTGGGGTTGTCGTTCACGGGCGTGAACGGCATGGTCAGCGTGTCGTCGCCCGTCGCCTGGTCGTCGGCGCTGCCGGGCAGGATGCGGCGGCGGGCGATGACGATCGCGCCGATCATCGCCACCGTCAGGATCAGACCCGCCACCTGCAGGGCGACGGCCTGACGGGTGAACAGGTAGACGCCAAGCACCTGGATGCCGCCGCGATTGGCCTCCTGGGCGTAGGCGAGGCGATTGTCGTAGGTGTACAGGTCGCCTCGACGCTCGGTGTCGGCCTCGGCGGCGATGGGCGACTGGTCTGGCGTCGTCTCGGCCGACTCCTCGGTCTCAGCGAGCTCGGCGTCGCTGACGACCATGTAGCTCGGGTCGATGACGCTCAGCCGCTTGTCGAGCTGGCGCGGGGCACGCTCGAAGACGACGAACAGCAGCATGCCGGCCGTCACGAAGCCGATGATGCTGGCGGCGACGGGGCTCCGGGCGTTGGCATCGTGGGCGGCGAGGAAGTCCTTGGCCGCGACCTCCCGGCCCGCAACGCCCGTCTCCTCGGGAGCAGCGTCGGCGGCGAGCATGATGACGAACGTGTACGTCACCAGGATCGCCCCGGCGTAGATCGTGATCAGCGCAACGGCGATGAACTCCGCATATGCCAACACGAACAGCCCGGCCGAGGCGAAGACGGTCAGGACGAAGTAGAGGGCCGAGTAAACCGGCTGCGGGTGCGTGATGACGCGGACGCTGCCGCCGATGGCGATGGCGGCAAAGGCCCAGAAGTAGACGTCGTACCACCCGGCCGCGAGCAGGGCGATGATGCCAAACGAGACGAGCGCCATCGCCAGCATCGAACCGCCGAGTCGACGCCAGGCGACCGAGAGCTTGCCCGGCAGCAGCAGAATCGTCGCCACGGCCGCGATGGCCGAGAGCGACATGACGATGATCGGCGTCATCACTCCGGCCTGGGTCGCAAAAGCCTCGTCGGGGAGCGGCGCGGTCAGCGTGGCCAGGTGTGGGTTGACGAGGTCGAAAGGCATCGAAAGCGTCGCGTCGGAACGGCTTGCCACAGCAGGATTTGCCGCGGGGCGGCGAGCATATGGCCGTTGCCACAGGCCCGCAACATCCTGGTTCGATCACAGACCGACGTACGGCGCAAGGTCACCCAGCACGATGCCGAGCCCCAAAAGCCCGGGAAAAAGCCAGTCTGCCAGCGGATTCCAGAAGACGAGGAGTAACAGAGACCCGGTCGCAAGCGACGGCCCGAACGGCATCTCTCGCCCGCCGCCCCGGATCAAGCGAATCAGCGCGAACACCAAACCGACCATCGCGGCAGGAAAGACCGCGATCGACGCCGGTCCGGCACCGATACAGCAACCAACGCCGAACATCAGGTCGACATCGCCCAGACCCATCGCCTCCCGGCCGAATCCGATCGAGCCTGCGACGCGGACGATCCAAATGACGCCGGCGCCGATCAGGCCGCCGAGAATCGCTCCGCCAGCCGACGCGACCGGGCGGATCTCGGCCAGTCGAGAGAAGACGTCGCCGTCGATGTTGATCGTGTACCAAGCGGCGGCGAGACCCAGGCCGATCGGCAGGGCGAGGAACGCGACTTCCCAGAGAATTTCGCGTCGAATCAGACCGGGCGGCCACGCCTCGCCGCCGTCTTTTTCGAGGTCGGGCATGCCGGCGGAGAAGCTTTGTCGCAGCACGCCGAAGCGCAGCAGACCCAGCGCCAGCAGCCAGCCGACCAGTCCGCCCGTTGCCCACGCGAGACCGGTTGGCCCGACCGACACGTCCAACGGCCCGCCGACGTTGCCGAAGGCCGTGTGGAGCACAACGCCGATCACCGCCGGGAGATAGCTGAGCGATCTCGGGATGATGTAGTGCTCTGCGTCGATCATCGACGCCGCCAGCAGGCAAAACAGCAGCGACAACACGATCGCCAGCATCGGCCAGTCATGCAGAAGCCGCGTGTTGAGGCGAACCCGCGTGCTGGCGAACGGCACACCGGCCGCACGGGCTTCCTCCGGGTCATCGACGGCCTCGAAGCCGCGCAGCTCAGTGAAGCTTCCGTAGAACGCCGGATTGCTCCGCTCGATCGCCGGCGTCGGTGGGCCGAAGGTCGGGCCGAGGAAGAAGAAGGCCGAGAAAACCCCGGCGAACAGCAGCGCGGTGAATGCCTCGACGATCGGGTAGCGGACGCTGATCGGCAGGCGGCAGTTGCGACACTTCCCGCGGAGCCAGAGCCAGCCGAGGATCGGCACGTTGTCGTAGATCTTCAATCGCGATTCGCACCGCGGGCACCGGCTCGGCGGGTAGGCCAGCGACCGCATCTGTCGCCTGCCGAACTGCCAGACCGACTCGCCCTCGTGCGGCTCGACGCCCGGGAGCCGGAGCACGATGACGTTCAGGAACGACCCGCAGCACGCACCCAGGGCGAAGACGAAAATGACGGCGATGGCGTCGAGCGGGTCGATCCAGGTCCACATGCGGCCGTGGCATCGTCGGATGTCATGCCTCCACCGGCAAGCTTGGCGGGCGTTACATTGTCATCGTGAGCAAGAAAGCCGACAAGGCCGCCCGCGATCATCGCGGTGAGAAGGACCGCCGACTCGCCCTGCGCATCATGACGATGCCCAAGGACACCAACCCCTACGGCACGGTTTTCGGCGGCGTGATCCTGAGCCACGTCGACCAGGCGGGCTTCGTCGAGGCCCGAGCCCTCGGCTGCCACCGCTGGGTGACGGCCGCGATGACGCAGGTCAGCTTCGACTCGCCCGTCCGCCTGGGCGATGTCGCAACGTTCTGGACGCGGACCATCCGAAAGGGCACCAGCAGCATCGATGTCCGAGTCGATGTCGAGGCCGAGCGGTTCGACTCGGGCGACATCGTCCCCGTCACGACGGCCACGCTGACGATGGTCGCCGTTGATCCCGCGGGCAAGCCAATCCCGTTCGAAAACCCACCGACCGCGGCCTACGAGGTCGCGCGATAGCAACACGCCGTCATCCCGAGCGCAGCCGAGGGACCTCGCCGTGTCTCTGGTGGTCGACCGGGCGAGGTCCTTCGGCTCGCTGCGCTCGCTCAGGATGACGGAGTTGGCTTCGTGAGGGTCAGCGTGAAGCGGTGGCCGAAGTGTTCGCGATAAGTAGCACCGACGGCCTCGCCGAGCGATCGGGCCTCGGCAGGTGACCAGGCCTGGCGGACGCTGAGGCGGGCGTCGTGACGCACCATCGGGCCGGCAAAGAGCGTGAAGAGCCGAATCCACACTGCCGCGCGTCGTCGTCGCAAGAGGTCGGCCGCGACCCAGCCGCGGCGGGAGACACGGGTCATTTCCTCCAGAATCTGCCGGGCCTCGTCGTCCTCGAAGTGATGGAGCGCCATCTGACAGACGGCCACGTCGAACGCGTCGTCCGCGAACGGCAGCCGAAGCGCGTCGCCGCGGACGAGTCGGCCCGTTGCGACCTTCAGCGTTCCGCCGTGAAAATCGAGCCCCACCGTCGGCCAGCCGGTCTGCTCGGCAAGGTCATTCGACCCGCAGCAGACATCCAACACCGACGACGGCTCGTCGAAGGTGTCGCGGACGACGTGCGCGGTGGCGGCGTTGTAGCGGAGCAGCGTGTTGATCCGCCGGATGAACCCGAGCGAGCGTGTCAGCTCCTGCTCGTCGACGCCCGGCGCGTCCATCCACTCGGGCTCAAGATCGACACGTCGCGGCACGCGAAACGATAACCGCATCGATGACGATTCCGCGACCTGCTCCCGAGGGAACTCCGTGCCACTGCAATATTGCACAGTCGCATTCAGAGCACTGCAGAGATGCGTTGGCACTGGAGCGTAGGACGACTTCTGATCCGAAAACGCGCTCTCGGAGACGAGCCCCGAGCGTGAGCGAGCGGGTCCGGCGCGCGTCGAGACCCGC
>JBCDKH010000057.1 GCA_038746835.1 Planctomycetota bacterium
CGGACGGGAAGATCAAACCGAGCAGCAGCTTTATGGTTGTCGACTTGCCGCTGCCATTGGGTCCGAGCAGGCCGAAGACCTCGCCCCGCTTCACGGTCAGATCGAGGTCGTGCAGCGCCGTCACCTTCGGCCGACCCCAGAAGTCCGTGTACGTCTTGCGGAGCCCGGTGATCTCGATCGCGGGAGAGACATTCTGCGCAGCAGGCGAAGTGGAAGGTTCGACAGCAGGCTCCTCGGCGACGGTCATGGGCATCATCAGGCTAAGCGGGCACAACCAGTTCGCCAACGCAAACGCCCCGCCGAACGACGGGGCGTGTTGACTGGATCGCGGACACCGGCGGTCAGCGCTGCGTCATCGGACGGCGCATCTTGCTCTTGCGGCGATTGATCTCGCTGGGCTTCTCGTAGTAAGCGTGCTTCTTCATGTCCTTCACAAGGCCTTCCTTTTCACAGGCCTTTTTGAAGCGCTTGAGCAGTTGGTCGGTGGTCTCGCCACCGCGGAGCTTCACCTTGATCATGCCGGAGCCGTTTCCTTTCGAGATCTCGTCATCACGTACCTCGCTGAGTGTGTGCAGGCAAAGGACCGTTCCTCCGCCGGGCCTCCATGGTAGCGGCGGTGGTCAGAACGTCTACGGTCCGCTCGTGTCTGATCGGCCGAGCCACACGACCAGCCTCCGCGTCCGCTACACCGAGGTCGACGCGATGGGCTATCTCCACCACAGCCGATTCCTCCAGTACTTCGAGATCGGCCGGGTCGAGTTCCTCCGCCACCTCGGCGTTGCTTACGCGGACCTCGAGAAACGCGGCATCTACTTCGTCGTCACCCGGGCCGAGGTCCAGTACAAGAAGCCCGCCCAATACGACGAGACGGTCACGCTGACCACGACGGCTGAGCGGCAGACGCGTGTCAAAATCGAGCACAGCTACGCGATGACCCGCGGCGACGACCTCTTGGCCACCGGCCGAACGACCATCGCCTGCATCGACACCGACGGCCGACCACGCCCAATCCCAGACGAATTGTCTGGCTTCGGTGGCTAGCCGTGCGGGTCGTCCAGGAGCTCTTTAAGGCGTGCAGCCAATTCGGGCTGGAGACGATCGAGCCAGGTCTCGTCGATCAAGCCAATGTCGATCATGTCGCGGACGTGGACGCGGTCGACGATGCGATGCTGCCCGAGCTTGACGGTGACGAGGTCGATCAGGGGAAGCACCCGCATCCCTGAAAGACGATCGAAGTTCTTCGGACCAGGATGGACGATTCGAAGCTGTGGGTCGATCGACACTCCAGCCCGCACGAGGTCCACGTCGAAGCGTGGCTTCGGCTCCGAACGATCGTGAAACGAGATGCCCGCTTTTCCCTCGTACTGAATGAACCCAGCAGCTGCCAGAGCCTCCGAGGCTCGACGCAGGTCGTCCCAGTGCAGTACGACGTCGACGTCCCGCGTGTTGCGGACACCAGCCTCATCGACTGTCGCGACGTGAGCTGCGACGGCATTACCGCCGATCACGGCGTACGGAATCTCTTCGTTTTCGAGTGCTGTCGTGACTGCAAAAAGCCGCTGTCGGACCTGTTGAACGGCCGCGATAGCCCGGTTGATGCTCATGATTCACGTGCTAGCCACGGCGAACTCTGCTCGGGCGAAGTCGAGCAGCTCCTTCGCCTGGGCCCGGGTTGTCTTCGTGATCGACTTGCCGCCGATCATGCTGGCGAGTTCTTCGAGACGGTCCTTGCCCTCCATCAGCCGAACGGTCGTGTTGGTGTCGTCGGCCTGGTGCTTCTCGACCACGAGGTGCCGGTCGGCGTAGCTGGCAATCTGCGGCAGGTGCGGGATGCACAAGACTTGGTGGCGGTCGGCGAGCTTGCGGAGCTTGTGGCCGACGACGCTGGCGAGCCGGCCGCCGACGTTGGCGTCGATTTCGTCGAAGACCAGCACGCTGACCTTGTCCTCCTCGGCTAGCACCTGCTTGATGGCCAGCAGGATGCGCGACAGCTCGCCACCGCTGGCGACCTGACGCAGCGGCTGTGGGTCGAGGCCGGGGTTGAGCTGCGTGACGAACTCGACGGCGTCGCTGCCGCTCGGTCCCGGCTCGGGCAGGGCGACAAGGTCGACGCGGAAGCGAGCCTTTTCCATGCCGAGTTCGGCGAGCTGCTCGTCGATCACCGGCCCGAGCTTCTTCGCCGCACGCTGCCGCTTCTTCCGCAACTCCGCCGCACGCTTCTGAAGCTGCTGCTCGAGTGGGGCGATCTGCTCTCGAAGTGTGCCGAAGTCGGTCGACTGGCCTGCCAGCTTTGCGATCTTCGCGGCGAGGTCACGCTGCGTGGCGAGCGCGTTCTCCATCGTCCCGCCGTACTTGTGCAGGACGCGATGGACGGCCGTCAGTCGCTCGTTGACCTCCGCTAGCTCGGCCGGGTCGAGATCGAGCTTGTCGAGGTAGCGGCTCAGGTCGCGAGCGGCTTCTTCCAGCTGAATCGTGCCGTTGCGGACGTTCTCTGCGATCGGAAGGACGGCAGCGTCGAGGCTGCCGAGATCGTCAAGGGTGCGGGTGATCGTCTTGAGCCGATCGACGATCGAGCCGTCTGCGTCGTAGAGCTCGGACTGCGTCTCGGCCGAGTCGGTCTTGAGCTGCTCGAGGTTTTCCAGCACGCCGGCGCGCGACTGAAGCTGCTCGAACTCCGCCGGGTCCAACTCGGCCGCTTCCAATTCGTTCAGCTGAAACCGGTAGAGCTCCAGAGCCTGCTCGCGCGACTCGCGGTCGCGGTCCAGATCAGCCAGTCGTCGGCGGGCCTGCTGCAGATCGTCGAATGTCTTGCGATACGGCGACCGGTCGATGCCGGCGAAGGCGTCCAAAACGTCGAGTTGATTCGCCGGCTTGAGCAGGAAGGCTGAGTCGTGTTGGCCGTGAACGTCGACAAGGCGTTCGCCGACGGCCTTGAGCTGGTCGCGCGTGATCGGGTTGCCGTTGAGGCTGACACGTGTCCGTCCGGTCTTGAAGAGGCGCCGCTGGACGATTAGGCCGTCCTCTTCCGCGTCGGTCAGCGGCAGGTCGACGATCTGGCGGACCGCGTCGAGGCTGGTGTCCGACAGTTCAAACACACCGGTGACGTGGCCCTCTTCAGACCCTTTCCGCAGCAAGTCCGCCGCACCCTTCAGACCCAGTAGGACGTTGACCGCGCCGATGACAAAGCTCTTGCCGGCACCCGTTGCACCGGTGAAGCAGTTGAGCCCGCCGACCAGCTCGACCCGAGCCTCGGCAATGACCGCGAGGTTGAGGATGTGCAGTTCGCGAAGCACAGCTCAGCCGACGGACGCTCCCGCCTCGATCGAACCGTGTGGCCCGACGACGACCACGGTCTCGTGGCTGGCGTCTCTGGCGGCGAGGAGCATGCCCTGGCTGATTTCGCCGCGCATCTTGCGTGGTGCGAGGTTGGCGACGACGACGATCTGCTTGCCGACGAGATCTTCGGGCTCGTAGATGCCCCGCAGCCCGGCGCAAATCTGTCGGCCTTCGGGCGTGCCGTCGTCGAGCTGGAGCTTGAGAAGCTTGTCGGCGTTCGGATGTGGTTCGCACGTCTTGACCGTCGCGACGCGCAGGTCGAGCTTCAGAAAGTCGTCGATGGTGATCTCGGGCTTGCCAGTCGGTTCGGGCGTCTCGGTCGGTGGTGCGGTGTCGCTCATGTCGGACGGTAGAGCGATCACGTCGAGATCAATGCGGGGTCACCGAATGACGAGAGGACCGAAGCCGTGGGCAGAGCGCAGCGTCGCCCCGGGTCGGCGCCCTGAACCAGACCGAGGGCGACGCTGCGCTCTGCCCATGGCTTCGACTGCTCATCTACAGCTTGCGTCGGACCGCACTGCTGAAGATGACCCAGAGGATCTTCGTGCCGGCTTTGAAGGTGCCGCGGATGGTGCCGGTGATTTTGCTCGTGCCGATGCGAGGGCGATACCGGGCGGGAATCTCGCGGCACCGCAACCCGAGCTTCGCGGCCTTGACCTGCATCTCAACGGTCCAGCCGAACGTCGGGTCTTGCATGTTCATGCGTTCCAGTGCGTCCCACGACACGCAGCGGAAGGGTCCGAGGTCGGTGAACGTCACGCCGTAGAGCCGCTTGATCAGGAAGCACGAGAGCTTGTTGCCGAAGATGGCCTGAGGCAAAAGGGCACCTTTGGGCTGTTTGACGAGCATTCGGCTGGCCAAAACAAGGTCGGCCTCGCCGGAGACCGCAGGCCCGACGACTTCGCCCAACTGCTCTGGATGGTCGCTGAAATCGGCATCGATGAATGCGACAGCCTGCGGCGGGTCCTTGGCGACCTCCGCCAACGCGGCCAGGCAGGCAGAGCCGTAGCCCTGTCGCGGTGCGGCAACGACGGTCGCACCCGCGTCTCTGGCGACCAGGGCCGTTGCGTCCGTCGAGTTGTTGTCGGCCACGACGACGCGCCGGTGCCACTGCGGCGGCAGGGCCTCGATGACCCGCCCGATGCTCGCCTCTTCGTTCCAAGCCGGAATGACGACATCGACCGAGGCCCGTTCTGCAAGAGATGCCATCAACCGAACATTACGTTCAACACCGTCGAAACTATCTTGACAAGCCGAGCGAATTGTCTAACGCTCTTCCCGCGAGATGTTTCCACGCTGGCCATCCTTACGCCACCTCCGCACGCTCTGCGTTGTCGGGCTGGTGGTGCTGGCCTACGCAGGACACCTTGCTTTGCCCGTGTTTGCTGGCAATCACGCCCACAAGCAGAGTGCTGAGCAAGCGGCTGAGCCAACTGACCACCACGGGTCGTTCTGCCACGCTCACAGGCACGAGCACCACCCCAAAAAGCCGGCGGGGTCTGACGACACGTCTGACTGCAAGGTCTGCACGCAGCTCGCACTGCTTTCTGCCGGTGTTCCTGTCGCGCCGTCAACGCAGGTTGTAGCGGATGTTTCTGGTCCCTGCGGCTCGATGATCATGTCTGGGTCGCGGATTCTTGATCTGCACAATCCGGGCTCCGTGTCGGCCCGAGGTCCTCCGATGTCCGTCTGAACGACTGTTCCTCGTGGCCACGCTGGCCGCCTGGTTCCTGACGTGATCTTGCGCCGTTTGCAATCGGTCGCCTTGACGACCGACTACGTCTTCAGCCATCGGAGTCCCATTCGTGTACACATCCCGCTCTGCCCCACAACGTCCTGGTTTCACGCTCGTCGAGCTGCTGGTCGTCATTGGGATCATTGCGTTGCTCGTCGGCATCCTGTTGCCGACGCTCAGCCAGGCCCGCGTGTCTGGCCAGCAGGTGGTGTGTGCCAGCAATCTCCGTCAGCTGGGCGTTGGCATCAGCCTCTACGCAGACGACAACAAGGAGTGGTTCCCTCAGTCGAGCCACGATCACCTGCACGGCATCATCCCCGCTTGGACACAAGCCGGCGTGCCGCTGGAGTTGAACTCGTGGATTCACACGATGCGGGAGTACATCGCGAACGTCGACGAAGTCCGTGTCTGTCCGGCCCACCAGTCGGCGGACAAGCTTCTGGAAACGACACAGACTGCGGTGCTTCCGGACGGTGAGACGGTCGAGCTCGGTCTCGGCACGGCTTACTTGTTCAACTACTACTTGATCACGGAGTTCCAGCAGCAGCCGAGTGGTTCGCTCGTCCCGGTCACGGTCGCCGACTGGCGCCGCCGGATCGCTCTTGAGAATCCGGTCGACACGATCGTGCTCATGGAGGCGAGTGAAGTCGACGTTGCCAAGCTCAACGAGACCAACGAGGACTTTGATCACACGGACGCGGATCGGTGGTTCACTTCGTCGAACGAGGCGAACTGGGCCCAGATTCTCTCGGAAGTCTCGCCTGACCGGCATGTCACCAACCGGTCGGAGCGAAACGACGCGGGACGAGCGAACTACCTGTTCGCCGACACGCACGTTGCACCCATCGAGGCTGCGGCGATCCGACGTCAGGTCTTTGATCGCTTCGACTTTTCGATGCCGCCCAACGACCGCGTGAGCGCGTTCTTCCCCTGAATCCGCTGTGGCTTTGGGCCACAGAATGGTGTCTACCGACTGAGGCGTCTGCCCGCAGACGCGACTCGCGTTGGGTTTAGACCACACTGGTGCCGCTTTTTCAACACAGATCATGAGAGCAACTGCTTCCACCATTTTCGCGATCGCCGGACTCACCGCCGCCACTGCGTCTGCGGACTCGCTGAGGCTGTCGAGCCCGGTCTACACGCTGACCTTCGGAGTTGATGCGCCGACGCCCGGCTTCGATCCGATCGACGCGGAACACATCGACTTCAACGCCGTGTACCAGTCCGGCGGGACGTTCGTCCCGACCTACGAGCCCATCGGCGGGCTTCCCGCAGGCACACCTGCCAACAACAGCCTGATCGTCAACGGCAACTCGCAGATCAACGTTCCGTCAGGCGGCTTCCCGTCGTCGTTCGACTTCATCGGCGCGACGCCCGGCGAGTCGATTTGGCTTATTCCCCAGGCAGCACCCAGCCCGTTCGACCGGTTGTGGTTCGGCCTTGGCAACGAGGAAGTGTCGCCCGAAGCACGCCAGGAACTGATCAGCTGGAGTCCCAACGACCCTCGGCTTTCACCGATCGAACTGCCGTGGATCGAGTTCCGACTTCGTGACGTGCGTGCCCCATCGTCGGCCGGGCAGTTCTCCGCCTACCAGTCCGGCGGCGGCAACCTGACCACTTGGATGGCGACCACCGACGGCATCGGCGATGAGGATGCCATCTGGGTCCAGGAAGGCGCCCACGGCCACTACAACTTTGCGTTCACCGAACAGGGCGTCTGGGAGATTGACCTTCAGGTCTTCACCGAAACCAACCTCGAACGCCTCGCCGGCGACGCCGACCTGGACGGCGACGTCGACCTCGCAGACTTTGGCCGGCTTCGCGCTGGCTTTGGCACCTTCACCGACTGGTCGCAGGGCGACTTCGACGGTGACGGCACCGTGACCCTGGCAGACTTCGGTCTGCTCCGTGCGAACTTCGGCCAACCGGGCCAGATCGCCGCTCTCGACGCGTGGTACACCACCGTCGTTCCCGAACCTTCGGCCGCGGCGTTCGCGGCTGGATTTCTTCTGCTCGCTCGGCGACGCCGACGAGACACCGCTCCCGTCTTCCGGAGACATTGACTATGCATAAGTCCACCATCACTGCCGCGGCTGTTGTCGCGCTTTCCGCTTCCACGGCCTTCGGCCAGGCGTTCCTCGACGCCGGTCACTTCGATCTCGAGATTGAGACCGAGATCGAGGGCAACGTCGTTGAGGAGGTCAAGTTCGCCATCAAGAACAAGGACTTCCCGGCCAGCCCGTTCCTCGAAGAGTACGAGCCGGACGAGGCCTTCCTGGTCCCGACCAGCTTCCGCACGCAGAGCGGCGCACTCGGCGGCATCGCCGACGGCGCCAGCGTCTTCTTCGTTCCTGAGGTTCAGGACCCGGCCACGCTGTGGCTCGGCCTGGCCAGCGACGACACGCCGCTGGGCGTTCTTGAGAACGACCAGTACGAGGTCGAGCTGGTCGGCTTCACCGGTCCCGCCGGCGGCACCTTCGTCGCCAGCCAGGACGATGGCTTCGGTGGCAACACCATCTTCATCGACACCAGCGACGGCATCGCCAACGACTCGATCCTGATCGCACCGGTCGGCGACAACCACTACGAGTACGCGTTCGACACGCTCGGCAAGTACGAGCTGACCTTCCGCGCCTCGGCCACGACGACGTCGGCGTTCGGCGGCTCGCCCATCTCGGCGACCGGCACGTACACCTTCTTCGTCCCTGAGCCCGCGACGGCCGGCCTGTTCGGCATCGCAGCGATGGTCGGCCTGCGCCGCCGCCGCTAATCGGGGCTTCACAGCGATCTGGGGGGAATCACGGGCGGAACGCCAGTCTCGGCGTTCCGCCCGCTTTGCGTCTCGACGCGGCTCGTCGAGTAGGACGCTCTCAGTTCCGTCGTCGACGCACCAGCAGACCCGCCGCACAGAACACTGCGATGCCAAAGGTGGGCTCTGGTATCGCAACGAACGGCGACGCGAACACCGCCGCAGCGATGTTGTCGCCGACGATCTGGGCTTCGGTGTCGTCGAAGTTCCAGTGGATGCCAAGGTAAACCCGGCTCCGCCCGTTCTCGGCCATCGCTTCGCTGAAGCTGTCGAAGCTCCGCTCCAGGCCGCCGAGCTCTTCGCTGGCGAGGAGGAAGCTGATGTCGTCGGTGCCGTAGAACTCCTGCAAAGCACCGAAGATCGCACCGCCGAACGTTGCATGGCCGGACAGGTACGTCGGGAAGGGCGGCGTGAACCCGACGCCGCCGTCGTCATCGGGCGCACCGAGCGGCGTCCAGTCCGGATCGGCGACCGTCAGCGGATTGCCGTCGGTGTCGGCCTCTCGAATGCCGGTGACCGGGCGCCAGAAGTCGTGCTCGAACTTGCTTCGCCACGCGACCACACCCGCGTCCGCCGTCGCCACGGCCGCCTTGGCGAACAGCTCGGCGTTCTCTTCGAGCGTGTTGCCTTCCTGGACGGCGATCGTCGACAACGCCTGGTTGTACAGACGCATTGGCGTGCCCATGCCTTCGCGGTCGTACGCCCAGAAGAGCCCGATCTCGGTCTGCTCGTCGGTGCGTGTCGTCGAGTCGACGCTGCCCAGCGATCTCACCTCGTTGAACGCGTCGGCGTACTCCTGGCTTGTCAGGTCCGGCATGGCCGGCGGGGCGAAACTTGACGGCGATGACAGGGCAAACGTTGCGACGCTGCCCCAGGCCGGGCCCCAGGCTTCCTGACCCGGGTTGACCGGATCGGGCTGCCAGTGTCCGGGCTCGTTGGTGTGCGTGTATTGAACGGACGTGTCCCAGCCGTCGTTGGCACGGTTGGCGAGAATGCTGTTGCCGATGAGCTGGCCGAGTGCGAGGCCGTCGGTTTTCCCGAGGCCGTCGGGCGTGGCGGCAAGGGTCTGATCGAGCAGCGGACTCATCATGCTCGTGTGTCCGACGTAGCTGCCGGCCATGACCGTGTGGGCTGCGGCGGCCATCGCGACATTGCGATCGGCCGTCTGTCCAAGGGCCGAAGCAGTGGAGCCGTAGCCGTAAAAGGAGCTGCCGAAGCTCGGCGTCGTGAGGGCCAGACCATCGTGCAGTGCCAGGTTCAGCATTGCCAGATTGCGGCTGGCCATGCCGGGGTTCTGCAGTTCGGTGTCAGCGACGAGGACGTCGCACGCGAGCGCGTTCCAGTCGAGAACCAAGTCCGCTGCCGCCGGCGAAGCGGCGAGAACGACGCACATCGGCGCAGCAGACAACTTTGCGAGTTTCCAGTCGTTCATGATTCGCTCTCCAATCGAAAACTACCGGGTGGCAGGGCTCACGACAAAGCTCTTCTGGACGAAAAGCCCCGGACTTGTCGCGGCGACCGTCCGCAGCAGCGGCAGCCGAGGAGTAGAACGCCCCGGCACCACGCATATTCCGACCTAATCAAAAGTTTCTTGTCTGCGGCATTCAACGAGACGACTCGCGTGTGCAAACCGAGTATTGGACGCTGCTTACGACGGCTTTTGCTACACGGCGTTCTTGGCCCTGCCTGAAAGCGTGTTATCTTGCAGGATGCGACGCCTTTCGAGCACGATTTACCAGGATTGTTCTGAGAATTGCCGCGCCGACCAGTCCGGCCCACCCGCGTTCCGAGTCCTCTTGGCAAGCGCAGCAGCGGCGGCATTGTTGTGCCCCGTGACGGCCGCAATGGCTGATGAGGTCTTCTTCCCAGACTTCATCCTCACACCCGGCACGTACAACGACGACACGTCGCTCGACCGTCGCTATGCGGGCGTGAACACCGTCGGCGGCCCGCTGATCGCGGAGTTCGGCAGCTTTCGCCTCGATGGCTCGCCCGACCCGACCATTTCCGTCAGCACGGGCGACACGCTGGTCATCACGTTCCGGCCCGAGCCGGGCAATCGCTTCGTGCTCGACTCGCCGGGCCTCTTTGCTCTGAACTTCGGGACGACCGGCACCACGCAATCCAACGTGATCAAGGGAAACGCCGACGTCACACTCGACGACCCGGACTTGGAAGCAATCGTCATTGGCCACACACGCCCAGGCGGCACGCCGAGCGACAAACCCTTCACGCGCGACTTCCTCGGCGATACGAGCACCTCGACCGTGCCGTTCGCAAGCGTTTTTGTCAGCGGCAGGACAAACGAGTCCGACGAACTTCGCGTCAACTTCAGTACCGCGCTTGGCGGATCTGCCATGTCGCTCAACGGCCCCAACGAGCCGATTGAGTTCGACGCCATCGAGATTCGCCGCACGATCGGCAACGGCATCGGAACCGACCTGTCCAACCCGTTCTTCCCGCTGCCGATCGATCTCGGCCCGCAGACGTGGGAGATCGGTACCGACATCGATTTCCTCCGCTTCTACACCCAAAAGCAAGGCCAAGACGGCGGCCTGTCGGTCGTGCCGATTGTTCCCGAGCCCGCCACCGGTGCTCTCGCCGCAACGGTGCTCGGCGGACTCACGCTGCGTCGCCGGCGGTCGCCGAATCCGTCGAAGTGATCACAACGCCTCGGCCGCAAGGCTGGCCAGTTCGCTGCGCTCGCTCTTGGCCAGCGTCACGTGCCCGACGAGTCCACGACCCTTGAGCTTCTCGACCAAATACGTCAGACCGTTGCTGCTGGCGTCGAGGTACGGATTGTCGATCTGCGTCGGGTCGCCGGTGAAGACGAGCTTCGTGCCTTCGCCGACGCGACTGGCGATGGTCTTGATCTCGTGCGGCGTGAGGTTCTGCGCTTCGTCGACAATCATGAACTGCTCGGGAATGCTCCGTCCGCGGATGTACGTCAGCGGCTCAAGAACCACCGTGCCGTCGCGCATGAGGGTCTCGACTCGGCTCTCGGCACCCTTCATCTGCTGCTTGTGGTCGGCCGCCTTGTCGTCCCCGCCGTGGTGGACTCGGCCGCCCAGGAGGTACGTGAGGTTGTCGAAGATCGGCTGCATCCAGGCACCGAGTTTCTCGTCCTTGTCGCCCGGCAGGTAGCCGATGTCGCGACCCATCGGCATGATCGGCCGAGCCGCGAGGAGCTTGGTGTACCGGCCGTCGCTGACGACGCGCTGCATGCCAGCCGCCAACGCGAGCAGCGTCTTGCCCGTGCCGGCCTGACCAATCAGGCTGACTAGCCGGACTTCGTCATCCAGCAGCAGATCGAGCGCGATCTGCTGCTGCAAGTTGCGTGGCAGGATGCCATAGACGTGGCGACGCAGCGGCTTCACCGGCATCAGCGTTTGGCCCTCGGGGCCGACGCGAACCAGCGCCGTGTGCGTCGGGTTATCCAGGTTGTGCAGCAGAACAAACTCGTTGGCGTGCAGGTTCTCTAGCTCCAGACGATCGATCTCCACCGGCTCGTCGCTGTGGAAGACGGCGTCGATGAGCTCTGACGGGGCCTGGTGCTCGCGATAGCCGGTGTAGAGGCCGTCGAAGTTGACCTTCTTGTTTTCGTAGTCTTCGACGGGCACGCCCATCGCGTGGGCCTTGATGCGGGCGGCGATGTCCTTGGAGACGAAGACGGACCGCTTGCCCAGGTGCTGCATCTTGATGCTGCAGCGGATGATGTGATTGTCGGCCGTCGGTTCGCGCAGGCCGGGCACGTCGATGCCGTTGGTGTCGAGGATGACCTGCAGCTTGCCGCCGCGTTCGCCGGTGGTCGGGTGGATGACATCCACGCCGTCCGCCAGCACGCCGCGCTGTCGGAAGCTGTCGAGGTGGCGGATCGTCTCGCGAGCCGCCCGGCCGGTTTCGTCGTTCCGGCTTTTGAACGTGTCGAGCTCTTCGATGACCTCGAACGGAATGACCACGTCGTGCTCGTCGAAGACGAAGAGCGCACCCGGATCGTGCAGGAGCACGTTGGTGTCGAGGACGAACGTCTTGACGCTCTCGCCGACCAGCCCCGCACGGCCATCTGCGGTGAACTCGGCGGGCTTCAGAGCGGTGCTGTCGCGTTGGGCCATGTGGCGAATGTCGTTGATCGAGGTCGGTTCCGAAGATCGTGCCTGTACCACTATCATCGGCACGATCCGCGCCCCTTTGAAACTCCCGCCGCGCTAACGCCACCGACAAGATGTCCGACCATCTGACCCAGCCCCTCGCGTTTGAGCCACGACTAGTCCCCAAGATGTGGGGCTCACGACGGTTGGAGAAGCTGGGCAAAACACTCCCAGCGGACGAGCCGATCGGCGAGAGCTGGGAGCTGTTCGACTTCCCGCCCGGCGTCGTCGATGCCGGGTGGACCAGCGCTGCCGTCGCTGGTGGACCGCTCGCTGGGAAGACCTTGCACGATCTGATGGCCGACGACGCGACGCGGGCCGCCATCCTGGGCCAGGCGAAGCCCGTCGAGACGCCCGCCGGGCCGCAGTTTCCGCTGCTGATCAAGTTCCTCGACGCGGGAGATGACCTGTCGGTCCAGGTCCATCCGGACGAGGCTTACGCGGCAGCTCATGCCGACGCGCACCTCAAAAACGAGTGCTGGTACGTCCTGGCCCACGATCCCGCGGCGAGGCTGCTCAAAGGCCTCAAGCCCGGCGTCGATCGCGACGGCTTCGAGCAGGCGATCGCCGACGGCACGGTCGAGTCGCTGATCGAAGCCATTCCCGCGGCCGACGGCGACTGCCACTACCTGCCCAGCGGCACTGTCCACGCGCTGGGCGGTGGCATGCTCGTGGCCGAGGTCCAGACGCCCAGTGACACCACGTACCGCGTCTTCGACTTCAAACGCAAAGACCCCAAGACCGGCGAGGAACGCGAGCTGCACGTCGATCAGGCGCTCGAATGCATCGACTTCGCCGGCACCGGCCCGAAAGCCCCCGACGTCACCCGTGGCGACGGGCGACTCGTCTACGCTCCCCAGTTCACGCTCGACCGAATGACGATTCCCGCCGGTGACGCCGTCACGCTGCCGGATGGCTGCCTCGTGACGATGACCGTCGCGGGTGACGCGACGATCTCAGGTGTCTCAGCGTCGGCAGGTCAGACGCTGCTCGTCCCGGCATCGTCTGGACGCACTGTGACAGCGGCGACCGAGACGACTCTGCTCGTCGCAAGGCCACGATGAGGTTCGTTGCCAGCCCCACCGTCATCCGGAGCGCAGTCGAGGGACCTCGCTCGGTTTTGTTGCGTCGATCGGGCGAGGTCCTTCGACTCGCTTCACTCGCTCAGGATGACGAGTTACCCGAGGGCTGGCCCTTTGACACCATCACGCCCAGCGTCTCGAAGCGGACGATCGTCTGGGGGCCCGTGATCGCAGCGATTTCGGCTGGTGTGGCTCCGTCGTCTTCGGCGTAGTGCCGGGCGTCGGCTTCGCCGATCTGCTCGATCAGCACCTTGCCGCGAGCCAGAACTTGCTTGCGTGCACTGTCAGCCGGGACGAGGACGCCGTCCTTCGGGCAGGTGAGCTTCACGAAGACGCTGTTCGTGTCCACGCCCTTCGTCGGCTTCGGCTCGGTGCCTGACGGAACCAGCTTGACCCAGCAGCCGGCCTTTTGGCAAACGGCGCTGATCTCACCGGCGATCGTGATCTCTTGGCCAGCGAACTTCTGCGGGTCGGCCAGCACGTCCCGCACGAGGACCATGTCCTTCTCTGGCACCAACACCATGCTCGCGTCGTCGATGATGCCAACCGGCATCCACATCGCCGGCCGAGTCGTCGGAAGCGCCGCGACGGCAGTCGAGGCCAGCAGAGCGAAAGCTGCAAGAAAGGCGTGACGGATCATGCCCGAACAATAGTCCCGGTAGCTGCTCCCTTACAGGTCGCGGTTCGGACACCTGACGACGCCTCACCCCATCAAGAACGCAAAAAACCCGCACGTGAATGTCGCCGCCCCGGCGATGATGAACATCGAGCGGGCGAGTCCCTGTCGCTCCATGGCCGGCGTGACCTTCTTGCCCTTGGGCTTGCCCTGGCGTTTGACCTGTGCCGGGTAGACGACAAAGCCGAGGATCGCCAGCACCACGCTCGCGACGGCCGAGATGCCAGCGCCGATCCAGAAAACGTCCGCCATGGCAGAATCGTACCGCGTCGGGGTCACAAGGCCGGCGCTTCGACTTCGGCAGCGCCTTCAGGCTTCTCGAAGACGTCTTCCGATGGTGCGACGAACCGGAGGTCGTCCAGCGTGACCTTGCCGACGGCCTCACCGACGAGGCCTTTGTTCTCGTCCCAGGCAAAAAAGGACCACGTCGGGCTCAGCACGGCCGCGGTCTCGCCGTCGGGGCCGGGGACGTTCGTGTAGTCCTCGTAAACGATCGCCTTTGGCGGATTGGCCTCGGCGGCGGTCTTGCCGTAGGTGACGATGTAGGCCGAGGCGATGAGCTGGTTGTCGTCGTTGAGGTAGAGGATGTACCAGTCCTCGGGGCTGTCACCGGTGCCATCGGTAAAGGTGAGCTTGGCCCGCGTCATCGGATCTTCACCCTCGCGTAGTGGAGCCGACGCCATCGGCTCGAGCACGGCACCGCCGTCGTCGAGCTTGTACGCCATGACCGCGAAGTAGGGCCAGGTCAGCAGCTGGAACCGCGGGATGGGCATCGTCGCGTCCGGCGTGACCCAGGCGGTCTGGCCGTCGAAGACCGCCGTGTCGCCGCCGGCTTCGATGCGGACGAGCGCACCGTTCGAGTGGAAGGTCATGTCCGCTCCTTCGAGCATCGTGTTGCCGCCGATGTTGACGGTGATGGGTGACTGGAGCACGAGACCGCTCGGCAGCGCGTTTCGGCCGTGGGCGTCGGCGACATCCTGGGCGAGGTCGGCGTGAGCGACGCCGGTCGCGGCGAGGGCGGCGGTGACGAAGGAGAGGACGCGGGTCATGACGCCAGCGTACCAGAGACTTCGATGAACATCGAAGTCGCGAAATCCGGATCGGATTCCTCTGTCATCCCGAGCGCAGCCGAGGGACCTCGTAGCGGATCTGTGACGACGACCGAGCGAGGTCCTTCGACTCGCTGCGCTCGCTCAGGATGACAGAGATGTTCACGGACTGTGCTTGTCAACCGCGGCAAAGACGGCTTCCTGGGCGGCTTTGGCTCGCCAGATGTCGGCACGGGGGCAGTCGTTGACGAGAACGCTGATCGCGTACCAGTCGCCGTCTTCTGTTTGAAGCAATCCGCTCATGGTGCTCACGCCGCGGATGTAGCCAGTCTTGCCCCAGACCCGGCCGTGGAGCGACGGGCGATCGCGAAAACGCGAACGCAGCGTGCCGTCACTGCCGGCGTCGGAAAGAGCGGTTCGGTATGCGCCGTGGCCGGGCGAGGCGTGACGATCGGCGAGGGCGGCCGTCAGCGCCTCGGCCGTCATCTGGTTGAGCCGGCTCATGCCGCTGCCGTCGTCGAGAAAGAGGCCCGTCGTATCGACGCCGAGCGAACGGAGATAAGCCAGGACCGCATCGCCGCCGTTCTGCCAAGAACCAGGCTTGCCCGTCGCACGATGGCCGAGCAGCTTGATGAACGCCTCGGCATAGAGGTTGATCGAGTCCTCATTGGTCCGTGCGAGCACCACGCTCATCGGCGTCTCGTGGACGGCCGTCAGCTGCCAGTCGTCGAGCGGTGCTCGCGGGAGACGCGCGACCTGCGACACGGCAACGCCCGCGTCGACGAGAGCCTCGGCAAAGACGGTGGCGAAGTAAGCGGTGGGATCGTCGACGGTGACGCGGATCGGGCCTTGCTCGCGCGCATTGGTCTCGCCGCCAACGACGACCTCGTTGGTGCCGAGGCGACGCGTTGCGACGACGGCGTTCTTCTTGCCGACTTTCACTCGGCCTTCGACGTCGACGTAGTCGGTGTCGGGCGTGAGCTGAAGGTCCATGACGCTGCCGGACCTCGTGAGCGACAGGCCGACGCAGTTGAGGTTGAAGTTGAGCGCACCAACCTGGGCTTCGTACCAGAGGTGTTTTTGGTTTTCCGGCCAGTTGGGGTGGTCGTAGGTGTCGTCGAACAGGCCGTCGTCGACGAGGAGTTGGCCGACGGTCTCGACGCCCGACTCGGCCAGAAACTTCGCCCAGCTGTCGAGGACGCGTCGGACGTCGTCGTCCAGCGCGCTGTCGCCGAAGCTCGGATCACCGCCGCCGACGACGAGGACGTCGGTCGTGCCGGAATCCTCGTCGCGACGCAGGTAGAGCCGCGTTTCGAACCGGTAGTCATCGCCAAGTCCGGCCGATGCGGCAGCGGTGGTGACGACCTTCAAGTTGCTCGCCGGAATCATTGGCGACGACCCGCGGCGATCGAGCACCACGCTCGGCACGGATCCGGCTTCGCCTGCGTCGCCGAGCCGCACGATGCGGACGGCAGACGTTGCGGCCTTGGGCAGCATCGCTAGCGCCTTATCGACGTCTTTGCCGAGTGACGACGCACGCGCAGTCGCCGGAAACAGGGCGGCGACCGAAATCAGAATCAGGCAGTACGTCCAAAGTTGCCGCATGCGCAGCCTCCGTGCTGGCGAGTGTGAAAAGACTGGCTCAATCGTCGGCGTCATCCGTGTCGCCGGGCTCGGGAAGGTCGGGCAGGTCTGGCGGATCGTACGGCGAGATGCCGTCGAGTGTGACGAGGAAGAGCTCTGGACTGATCTGGTGTGGCCTGGTCGCGTGGTCGTAGCGAATCTGCCGCTGCAGCGTGTGGATCGTGTCGACGTCCTCACGGAAGCAGAGCAGGATGTCGCGATTCGGCACGGCCGCGACGTACGGGTTGCCCAACACCTCGCGTAGCCGTCGCTGCAGACCTGGCAGGAGCAGACGACTCGCGTCGAAGCCGTCGAACCGCTGAAACAGGATCAGGCTGACGTCACCCTCGTCATCGTGCGCGGCGTGGCCGCTCATCTGCTCGCTGCGGTTCTGGAGGTTGTCCATCGCCAGGGCGTCGAGCTCGTCGAGGTCGAGGCCCCAGCGACGAAGGAGCTTCCGCGGCACATAGCTGATCGTACGGTCGCCGTCTATGACGTAGCCGACGCGCAGCCCTGGGACCAGCGGCCGACTGGCGAGGGCGTCGTCCGGCTTGGTCGGGCGAAGCTTCGGTTCGACGAGGACGGCCTTGTCGTGCTCGGGCGACTCGTCGAGGTCCTCGCCGACATCATCCGCCTCGTGCGTCGGCATCGGGATGAGCACCGGCAAGATGCGCTCGCGAACTTCGTCAAGATCCGCGCGACGATCGGGCGTGCCTTCGCCAGCACGCAGCAATTCGACGGCCCAGCGCTCGACCTGGTGTTGCAGGTCGCCGGGCTTGAGCTTGGCGATGCGGTAGAGGTGCTCGAGACTCGCGACCTGCCCGTTGACGCGAACGCTGAACGACTGCGGTGCACGGCCGATCTTGACCAGCGGAAAACGCCTGCGGACGCGGTCGATGACCGTCTGCGCGAAGCGGTCGCGACTCATGGCCCCCGTCGGCTCGGACGGCTCGTCGCCTGGCTGAGCGTCTTGCGCCATGGATGAAGGTTACGAGGCCGAACAGGCGAGACCAAACAAATCAATCGACCTCAGCCCTCGTTCCCGCCGAGGTCGCGCGTGACAAACGACGCCCGGCCGAGGAGCAAGATGAACGTGACGTACGCGACGAAGTAACCCAGGGCCGTGGCGACGTAGAGCCAGACGTTCGCGACGCCAGGGGCATTTGGGTCGCCCGCGAAGCTCGTCCCGCCGACACCGATCGTGCCGTAGACGGTGTGGTCTGTCAGGTCGAAGACGCGGAGGAACGGAAGCAGCGTATTGACGCCTTGGCCGATGATCGCAACGGGCCAGCTGCCAGAAGCGAAGGCAATGTCGAGATAGGCGGTGAGGTTGCCGGCGACGTAGAGCAACAACGTCGCCGGGAGCGTGAGGGCGATGCCGAAGCGCGTCGAGAGCGCGACGCCGATCGCGACGAGCGTCCCGACCTGCAACCACGCCAAAACCAACTGCGGCCAGAGTCCGGCCAGGTGCATCGAACGCAGATCGCCCAGCTGCGTGATCTGCGTCGTCAGGATCGGATCGGGCGGAAGGTTGAAGTCGCCGGGAATGCGACGCCACGTCAACACCGCCATCACGACGCCGAGCGTCAGCACCGCGAGCCCGACGGCGGCGAAGAGGCCGAGGAACTTGCCGACGAGGGCCTCGCCTCGGCCGACAGGCTTGCTCATCAACGTGAGCATCGTCCGGTCCTCGATCTCGTCGTGGACGGTCCGGCCAGCCGCGATGACGCCGATGATGAGCGCGATCGCGATGACCACGTCCAGCCCGACGGCCTTGTACATGACCACGTCCTCACCGAG
>JBCDKH010000058.1 GCA_038746835.1 Planctomycetota bacterium
CCGTCGCGACCGACACCTCGGCCACGCGTGCGACGTCCCGCAGGTTGACGGTCGCGCTGCCACGCTTGCCCGCCCCGCCGCGACGGGACTTGCCCGTCGGCCGGTTGGGCGACGGTTCGGGAATGTCGTGCGCCTCGGAAATGACCGGCTTGCGCCTTGTCGGCGGTGGCGAGATGCGGTCCTCATCGGTCGCCCGCGCCGTCGCCGTCTGCAGGTTGACAGCAGGATGAGAGACGTAACGGGACACGATCGAGCTTGCAGAGCAGTGGGGGACGCTTGTGGCCAAGCTGCGACGCGAGAGCACCGCGGCCGGTTAAACAGTTTAGCATACTACCGAACGCAGGCCATCCGGCAAGAAGCAAAGCGGCGTGCAGCACGATTTTTTGCACTGTGAATGTGCAGCTGTGGCGATTATCTCGCCGAATGCACAAACATCGGGCATGAATAGGATTGACAAAGGCCGGGTTTGGCGTACGCTGCCGTTGTCCAGACGCCTCTCCGCAAGCTGATCCGGCTGCGTTAACCGGTCTAACGGCACCCGAGGCATCGATGGAGGACCCCATGAAAATTGCAAAGAACCACTCTCTCGTAACCGCCGCGGCCGTCGCTGTGGCGGCGGGCCTTGCGGCTGATGCGTCGGCCCAGGTCGTCGTTGACGGCTCGATTACCACCGGCGAGTACGGCCCGGCCATCGCCGTGCAGGACAGTCCGACCGGCTTCGGCGACAACTTCAGCGAACTCAATGCCGCCTATGCCGATTACGTCTCCGGCACCGGCCTCTACCTCGGCTTGACAGGCAACCTCGAGCTCAACGGCAACGGCCTGGTCGTCTTCATCGACTCCAAGCCCGGCGGCGCGATCGCCTCGACCGACTCCAGCGGCTTCGGCACGATCGGCTCGATCGGCGGGGCCAAGTCCGACGACTGGGGCACCGATCGCGACGGCACGATCAATCAGGAGGACCCGATCAATCCGGCGTCGATCCTCGATCCCGGCTTCAACCCGGATTACTCGCTGGAGATCAACGGTTTCAATGGCCAGTACTTCCTCAACGTCATCGATCTGACGCTCCCCAACGACGCGGACCCCAACGTCGACCGCTTCATCGGCCAGACCGATGACCTCGGGACGCCCTTCACCGGCACCTACGAAATCGATGACGGCAACGGTGGCACCACGCCGATCGGTGACATCACCTTCGCGTTCGACAACTCGAACGTCGACGGCGTCATCGCTACGAACGACGACAACGTCCTCGGCGATCCGCTCACGGCCGTGACCGGCCTGGAATACCTGCTGACCGACGAGTTCCTGATGACCGCCCTCAACACGAGCGGCGATATCAAGCTTCTGCCGTTCATCACCAGCGGCGGCGGCGACTTCCTCAGCAACCAGTTCCTGCCGGGCCTCGGCGGCGTCGACAACCTCGGCGGCAACGGTGATCCGGGCGGTGTGCCGCTCTTCGATGCCAGCGTCTTCACCGGCGATCAGTTCATCTCGATCGACATCGGCGGAGCGTCCCCGCTGCCCGGCGACGCCAATGGTGACGGCACCGTCGACCTGGCCGACTTCGGCATCCTCCGCGCCAACTTCGGCTCGACCAGCGGCACGTTCATGACCGGCGACTTCAATGGCGACGGCAACGTCGACCTGGCCGACTTCGGGATCCTGCGAGCCAACTTCGGCACCAGCACCGGCAGCGACATCGCCGCACTGGACGCCTGGTACTCGACGGTCGTCCCGGAACCGACCACGCTGGCCCTGGCCGGCCTTGGCGGACTGGCGCTGCTGCGTCGTCGCCGCAACTAGACCCCCACCCCCCGGGATCCCGGTTGGCGAAAGCCGGCCGGGGTCCTTTCGAGCGGCCATGGTCGGTCGCTTCCCACTGACTGGAGGAGAACCTTGAGAAATAGCACCCTTTTCACCGCGATCACCGTCCTGGCTTCGGCCGGCATGGCGTCGGCCGCGACGATCAATGGCAACGGCAACACCGGCTTCGGCGGACCCGTCGGGAACGGCTCGCTCACCGTGACCGCTGATGCCTCGAGCCTCACGCTCGACCTCGACACCGGCGGCAGCGGCCTCGGAGGCAATATCCTCGCCGTCTACTTCGACACCGTTGCGGGCGGATTCGGCGATACGTCGAGCCTGATGGACGGGCTGGACGGTGGTCGCAGGGCACTCAGTGGCTTTAATGCCAACGACTTAGGCGATCCCGGCGACGACAGCAGCACGGTGGCGACCTTTGCCAGCGGCTTCGAGGCCGACTTCGGCCTCGCGTTCGGCGATGGCTTCGCCGCCCTCTTCCAACTAGCCGCTGGTGGCAACAACAGCCTGATTTTCCTTGATAACCAGACACCTGCCGGCGGATCGCCCGGCACGGTGAGCTACGACCTCTCGCTCCTTGGACTCGGCGTCGGTGACACGTTCAACGTCGTCGGGACGCTCATCAGCGACAGCGCCTTCCGCTCCGACGAGACCTTCGGCACCGCCACCTTCGACGGCAACGCCTCGGGCAACCCCGGCTTCAACGGCACCGTCACCTTCAGCGACTCCACCGCGATCACCGTCGTGCCGGAACCGTCGGGTATTGCTGGGGTACTGGCCCTGTCCCTGGTAACACTGCGCCGGCGCCGCGATTGACCGCGAAAGCACCCGAGTGTGACCAACACACGGACTGCTTAACCTGACAGCACCCGAACGCTTACTTTTTCAGCTCTTCATCCCTCACGGGGCATTCGCCCCGTCCCCCCGTCCGGGTGGGTTTCCCCTCATCCGGACGATTTTCAAACCGTCAGTTAAACCAGTTAACCCGCCGCTGATTCCAGTTCTTGCTCCGATGACCCGACTCCGTCCTGACCGTCGAATCGCTTCCGCCGCCGCCGCGACGGTCGGGGCGATCGTCGGCATCGCGAGCCTCGGCCTCGTCTCGCCGGCTGCTGCTGCTGACAGCTCGGCCCCGGCGATCCTCCAGGTCTTCGAGTCGCGCTGGGACAACAACGAGTCCCGCGCCGCTGACGCCTTCCTCGCCGGCTATGGGAGCCTCTGGGTGCCCCCGCCCGGCGAGGCCGAAACTGGCGGCTTCAGCGTCGGCTACGACCAGTACGACCGCTTCGACCTGGGACGCTGGAACGACCAAACGCTCTACGGTACCGAGCGCGGCGTTCGCTCCATGAACCAGACCTGGCAACGCATGGGCGGCCGGGTCTACGCCGACCTCGTCTGGAACCACAACGGTTTTGCCGACCAGGGCACCTTCGGCTTCGCGACCAGCGGCGGCTACCCGGGCTTTGCCCTGTCGCTCCCGAATGCCGTCGACGGCGACTTCCACAACGGCTTCCTCTCCATCGAAGACTCCGTCAACGAAGGCCGACTCTCCGGCCTTCTGGACATCGACCACGAGACCAACTTCCAGTTCATCCGCAACCCGGTCGACCCCAATGACCCGCGGAACCTCCCCAACGCCGGCACGCAGTTCTGGAACGGCAACATCGCCAACGTTCCGACCGAAGCCAACCGCCGGTTCTACCCGTCGCAGTCCGGCCCGGGCCGAACGCTCTTCGACCCGGCGACCAATGAGACCTTCACCGTCTACGACTTCGCCGGCGACGGCTCCGAGGCCACGACCGGCACGCCCGTCACCGAAAACGCCACCGGCTACCTGATGCGCAACGCGCAGTGGTACGTCCAGGAGATCGGCTTCGACGGCTTCCGCCTCGACGCGGTCAAGCACATGGAGCCGTGGGTGCTCGAGTACTTCGACCGCGCCGTCTACGGCGCCAACCCCCGCAAGCTGCTCGACGGCAGCACCGACCACGTCTTCTCGTTCGGTGAAGTCCTCGACGGCAACAAGGGCCTGCTCCAGGCCTACACCCGCAAGGACATCGACCCCAGCCAGCCCAACCGCGTCGGCGGCAACCGGGACAACCTCGACTTCCCGCTCCACTTCGCGCTCAAGGGCAACCTCTCGAGCAACGGCTTCCAGAACGACTGGCGCAACGTCGTCGGCGCGAGCTTTGATTCCAACGACGACGGCCTGGCCAACAACGGCAGCCAGGGCGTCGCCTTCGACGCGTCCCACGACGACTTCGGGGCCGACCTCGGCAACGTCGCCAACGCCTACCTCGCCATGAGGCCCGGCAACTGGGTCGTCTACCACAACGCCCTCCAGTTCGGCGAAAACCGCGATTTCCCCAAGCAGGGACGCGGCGACGCCCTGGGCGGCCTCTACGGCGACACCATCACCACGCTCGTCCAGGCACGCAACACCCACGGCCGAGGCAACTACCTCGAACGCTGGATCGACAAGGAAACCCTCGTCTACGAACGCGAAGGCTCCGTCATCGTCGGCCTGTCCAACCGAACTGACAGCGGCTTCGACGAGCGCTGGGTCGACACCGGCTTTGCCCCCGGCACGCGACTCGTCGAGCTGACCGGCAACGCTGACGACACCACGATCGATCCATTCGACGACGTGCCCAGCGTCGTCCGCGTCCGAGACAACGGGCAGGCCCCGATCCGCATCCCACGCAACGGCAGCCACGGCACCGGCTACGTCTACTACGGCCTGCCCACGCCCGAAGGCACGCTTTCCATCGAGGGCTCGGCCGGCACCATCGCCGGCGGCACCGCAACCGATGCGACCAACGGCACCACGCGCCTCGCCGACTACACCGTCGTCACCGCAGACACGTTCACCGTCGCGCTCGACACGGTGACTGTCACCCTTGCCGACGGCTTCCGCGACTTCGCAGCCGACGGCGACAGCGCTCTGCTCAAGGTCAACGGCGGCCTCGACGTCAACAGCAACGCCGGCGTTGACAATGTCACGCCCGGCAGCGTCGCCTACGGCTTCGAGTCGTTCACCGACAAGAGCTCGCCTCTGGCAACGGGCGGTGACGGCGAGTTCCGCCAGAACGTCGACACCACGATGCTCCCCGAGGGCGTCAACTTCGTCGAGGTCCGAGCCTTCCGCCAGCGCAACGACGGCGGCCCGGCCGTCTACTCGACGTTCAAGGAAGTCCTCTACGTCGATCGCCTCAAGCCCGAGTCGGGCATCTTCGAAGTCGTTCCTTTCAGCCAGTCCGGCCGGGACTTCATCGTCGAGAGCCTCGACAACACCGCAAGCGAGGTCCACGTCTTCCTGAACCTCGCGCCGACGGTCGACCCGCTCGACCTCGTCAACCCCAACAGCCGGGCCAGCCAGGTCGATCGCGACCTCTTCAAGTACGGGTTCGGCGGCATCGTCGAAGGCAACAACGCCGTCACCGTCGTCACCTACGAGATCACCGGCAACGTCAACGTCCAGCGATTCGGCGGGTTCAGCTTCGACACCGGCATCGGCCGGGGCCTTGGCGACCTGAACCACAACGGCTTCTTCGGCACCGACGACGTCGCCAACTCGAGCTACGGCTTCGAGGCCGTGCTGTACGCCCAAGGCGACCGCTTCAATCCCGCGGCCGACATCAACGGCGACGGCGTGGTCGATACCAACGACCTCTTCCTGCTCGAAGACGTCTACCGCGCGGCCAACGCCAACAACACCGGCGATGCCGTGCTGGCAGCGATCCAGCGTCGCGGCAATCTGAACGAGTTCGGCGGAACCGACGCCTTCGACATCGACTTCCTCGCCGACGCCATTCTGTCGGACACCTATTCGTGGCTGCTCGATCTCAACGCGGACGGCGACGTAACAGACAGTGACATGGACTCGCTGCTCGGCAACGTCTTCGAGACCGTCCGCGGCGATGCCGACCTGAACGGCACCGTCGACCTGGCCGACTTTGGCATTCTGCGTGCCAACTTCGGCACCGACGCCGGCTGGGCCGGTGGCGACTTCGACGGCGACGGCTCGGTGTCGCTGGCGGACTTTGGACTTCTGCGTTCGAGCTTCGGCTTCGACCGCGAGACCGGCGATCGTGCCGGCAGCTTGACCTTCCCGGCAGCTTTGGCGGCGACGGTGCCTGAACCGACGTCGCTGGGCCTGCTGCTTTGTGGGGGATTGATGGGCCTGCGTCGCCGACGCCGACCCGCTATCCAAGCCGGTTTTTCCGGCCCATCTTTTGACCGTTCGCGTCTGAACGGAGGAGCACATTCATGAACCGTTACCCGCACCATTCCCGTCGCCCGGGCTTCACGCTGGTGGAGCTCCTGGTCGTCATCGGCATCATCGCCCTTCTGGTGAGCATCCTGCTCCCGACCCTGAGCCGCGCCCGCGCCTCGGCCAACAACGTCAAGTGCCTGAGCAACCTCCGGCAGATCGCCACGGGCTCGATCATGATGCACGAGGAGCGCGGCGTCATCCCGACGCTGACCGACGACGTGATCGTCAAGCAGGTCGACCCGTCCGGCAAGCGGTGGCCCTACCGCGAGCTGTTCGCCGGTGAGCCCGACACGGACGGAACGGGCAAGAAGCTGCTCGATCCGTTCTCGATGCTCTTGCCGTTCCTCGGCGACACCTCAGCCCGGACGTTCCAGGAGAGCGAAAACTTCACCGAAGCATTCCTTTGCCCTAGTGATCTCACGCAGCCCGATCTCGATGAGAATGTGACCGGCGGCAATGTGTCGACGACCGGTCTCTTCTTGCCGGCGAACACGAACAACGCACCGGTGCCGGCGAGCTACGGCTTCAACGCTGATATCGCTTCGACAATCGGTGAGAACGGCGTGAGCTACATCGGCGCTTCGTTCCTGGGCGTGATCAACGGCCCGGTCGATTCCGACTACGGCGAGACGGCGGTCGGCCAGGGTGCCAACTGCAAGCTCGTCAAGGTCGAGGATGCGACGGCCACCATGCTCGTCGCCGACGCGGGCACGTTGCGCCCCGCCAACGAAATCCAAAACAACGGTAGTTTCCAGGACAAGCCGAACATGCTTGCCCACATGACCAACTACATGCACTTTAACGGTGGCAATGCCAACTACTGGGGCACGCTTGCTGGCGTCATGCAAACCGGTTGGCTTGGCTGGAAGGTCCCGCTCGACCGCCACTCCGACGGTGCATCCAATGCCGAATGGCTCGACACTGGTGCGGCGCAGGGCGGAAGCATCAACATCGCCTTCGTCGACGGGCACGCCGAGAACGT
The DNA here is from genome assembly GCA_038746835.1 of Planctomycetota bacterium. NCBI lineage: Bacteria > Pseudomonadati > Planctomycetota > Planctomycetota bacterium. The sequence goes on from JBCDKH010000058.1 coordinate 7,086, forward strand.
GAAGTTCAAGGACGCCGACAACCCCGCCGGCTTCGAGAAGGTCAAAATCACTCCCTGGGAGCTCCCGCTGAACTGAACCTTCGAGTCCTCCCGACCGCAGCCGCGACGCGTAGCGTCGCGGCTGTTTTCGTTTGCGAACCCATCGCCGCCGCTCGACGTCAAAGAACTCCGCCTTGCACCTCTCGATCCCACTCGACCATCCCGAGAAGAGCCTCGCCCTGGCTGGGCCGGCTGATGCGCATCTGAAGCGGCTGCGCGAGCTGTTCGACGTCTCGATCACGCTCCGCAATGGCGATCTGAAGCTCAGCGGGCCGAGTGAGTCGGTCGCGCGGGCAGCGCGGGTCGTCGAGCGTATGCAGGAACTGCTGCGCCACAAGGAACACCTCTCCAGCGACGACGTGGGCCTGGCCATCACCGACGTGCGCGAGGACGAGCATCGCCGGGCCAACGACTCGGACGCGGTCGAAGTCTTCAGCCGTGGCAGCCGCATCAAGGCCAAGACCGACGGCCAGCGGGCGTACCTGCGGGCGATCTTCGACCACGACCTGACCTTCTGCACAGGCCCGGCCGGGACGGGCAAGACCTATCTCGCCGTCGCCGCCGCGGCTGCGATGTTGAAGCGACACGCGGTCAAGCGGATCGTCCTCGCCAGACCAGCCGTCGAGGCAGGCGAGCGACTGGGCTTCCTGCCGGGCGACATGGCGGCGAAAGTGAACCCGTACCTGAGGCCACTGCTGGATGCGCTCGGCGACATGATGGACCTGGAGCAAGTCAAGCGGTTCATGGTCAACGACGTCATCGAGGTCATCCCGCTGGCCTTCATGCGTGGGCGGACGTTCAACGACTGCGTCGTCATTCTCGACGAAGCGCAGAACACCACCGTCGGCCAGATGCTGATGTTCCTGACGCGCCTCGGCAACGACTCCAAGATGATCGTCACCGGCGACCCGCGGCAGAGCGACCTGGACGACGGCACGCCGAGCGGCCTCGGTGACGCGCTGCGCCGGCTCCGCGGCGTCGACGGCATCGCCCACGTGAAGCTCGACAAGGTCGACATCGTCCGACACCGCCTCGTGCAGAACATCGTCGACGCCTACGAACGCGGCGGAATCGATGCGAGTCGCGTGAACTGAAACGTCCCAAGCTCATGTGGCACAACGCGCTGGCCGATGTGGCGAAAGCCCGCAGGTGATTCTGATTGAGTTTCGCCCGCATTCGCTACAGTGCTGCTGGCCGCCTGCGGGTTCGCCTCGTTCCCATGACGTTCTTCGAGCCCAAAAAGGCACGATCCCGGCGAAACGAAATCCGCGGCGAGGTCCGCCGGGACCGGCCCGGACCGGTCAAGAAGCTCGTCGACCAGGCCGGCAGCGTCCGCGGCGAGCGCGGCATGCTGACGCTGACGGTCGCGATCACGTTTGCCGTGATCGCGTCGTCGATTCTAATGCTGCGGCCTCGCGTGGTGGATTATCGGCCTGGGCAGGTGACGACGGAGCCGGTCTTCGCCCGCGTGGAGTTCGACGTCCTTGACGAGCAACGCCTCGGCCAAGCCCGCCAACGCGCCGCCGATGCCAAGCCGCGGGTCTATCGCCCGGCCGACGACGATCCGTTCGCCAAGCTGGAGGACGACCTGCTCGCCTCGCCGAGTCGCTCGACGGGCCTGATGCAGGATCAGCTGGCCGGAGACGCGACCCAGAAGGTCGGCCTGGTGACGGTTTTCGACGCAAACGACGGGGCGGCCCTGGCTCGGCTGCAGGGCTTCACGGGCGAGCGGGCCGGGCAATGGCAGCGGTCGGTTCGGCTGTACGTCGACGCGCTCCGTGACCTGGGCCTGATCCTACTTCCCGCCGACGCCGCCGCCGAAGACGGCCGTCAGCCGATCCAGCTCGAATCCGGCCAGATCGTCCTCGCTGGTCAGCGACTCGCTCTTCCCGCGGACGAGGCGACGCGCCAGGAAATCGAACGCCGCGTCAACGGTGCCGCGTTCGAGGCGTTCGGCGAGCTGCTCTATCCGAAGATCGTCGCCTTCACCTCGCAGACGCTGCAGCCGACGGTCGTTCCCGACCTGGCCGCGACCGCGCGTGTTCGCGGCGAGGCGTCCGCCCGCGTGCCGGAGTCTGCAGGCGAACTTGTCTATCGCGAGGGCCAACGCCTGCTGCCGCGTGGCCATCGGCTTGACGAGTCGGACTGGCAGCTGCTGCGGGCCGAGAACGACTCGTACCGCGCGTCGCTGGGCAATCGCGTCTGGTTCGAACGGACGGGCCTGGCGGGACTGGCGATTCTGCTGACGGTGGCGATGAGTGCGTACGTCCTGCACTACCGCCCGAAGATCGCCGCCAACCCGTCGCGGGCGGCCGGACTGGCGACGCTACTGCTGGGTTGTCTGCTGATCGCGCAGCTCGCGGCGCTCGGCACGGGCAGTCTGGTCCTGCTCGCACTGGGCCCGATCTTCCTCGCCGGCATCACCCTCAGCGTCGCGTACGACGGCCGATTCGCACTCGGCATCGGCGGCTTGCTGGCACTCCTCGTGACGCTCGCACTCGGGCAAGGCGTCGGCTTCTTCCTGGTCGCCTGTGCGGGTCTGCTGCCGGCCTGTCTGATGCCGGGCGAAGTGCGAACGCGCAGCCGCCTGATCGAAGTCGGCGGGACCGTCGGCATTATCGCCGGAGCCGCGGCACTGGTGGCTGGGCTGGCCCGGATGGAGCCACTGAGTTACCTGCTCGCCTCCTCAGCGTGGGCGGCGCTGGCCGGGTTCGGGGCGGGCGGACTGGTGCTGTGCGTGCTGCCGTTCATCGAGCGAGCGTTCCGAATCACGACCGGTCTGACGCTGCTCGAGTACCTCGATCACCCGCTGCTGCGTCGCCTCGCGATGGAGGCGCCCGGCACGTACAACCACTCGCTCCAGGTCGCCACCATCAGCGAAGAGGCCGCCAAAGCGATCAATGCCGACGGACTGCTTTGCCGTGTCGCGTGCTACTACCACGACGTCGGCAAGCTGCGCAAGCCCGAGTACTTCATCGAAAACCAGCGCGCCAACGAAGCCGCTGGCGGGAACGATCCCGTCCCACGCGTCGGCGGCGAGAACCCGCACCTGTCGCTCAACCCGAGCATGTCGCTCCTCGTCATCACCGGCCACGTGAAAGACGGCCTGGCGATGGCACGCGAGTGGGGTCTGCCGCGGGCGTTCTTGCCGTTCATCGAGCAGCATCACGGGACGACGCTGGTCGAGTACTTCTACCGCGAGGCCGTCCAGCAGCAGCAACGCCGCCTCGAAGCCGCCGGCGACGGCCCGCTCGAACCCGACGTGGCCGAGGGCGACTACCGCTATCCCGGCCCACGTCCGCGCAGCCGCGAGACGGCCATCGTCATGATCGCCGACACGTGCGAAAGCGCCTGCCGAGCCATGGCCGACCCGACCCCGACGCGGCTGGAGTCCCGCGTCAGCGACCTCGTCCAAAAGCGCCTCCTCGACGGCCAGTTCGACGAATGCCCGATCACGATGGGCGAGCTGGAAATCGTCAAGCGGTCAATCATCAAGAGCCTCGTCGGCATCTACCACGGACGCGTCCCCTACCCAGAAGACAAACCGACCGCGGTCACACCCGCAGCGACCATGATCGGTGTTCGTCCATCCGTCCCGTCGACCGCGGTGGGATGAGTCCGCGTGCTCTGCGCTGGACACCATGGACGCGCTTAGCGGTGAGCGTCAGCGAGCCTCCGATGAGCACCGCCACACCGTCGACCCGACGCAGAAGGCTCGCTAGCGCTCAACGCTAACCGGTCACATGCGTCACGCTTCCCACGCTCCGTGCGTCACGCTCCCCAAATGTCACCGTGCGATTCGACGTCGAGGATCATGCTGAAGCACGCGACGTCGCGGACCAGCTGGCGCGCGATCTGGAGACGTTGCTCGCGGTGCCCGATCGACCGCTTGTCCCGGACGAGGTCAGCTTCACGATCGTCCGCGACGCGGAGATGTTGGCGTTGCACGAACGGTTCACAGGTGACGCGTCGACGACCGACGTCATGAGCTTCGAGACCGCCCACGACACGACGGGACGGGTCATCGAGGGCGACGTCGTCGTCTGCCTCGACGTCGCCACGCGCGAGTCCGTCGCCCGAACGACGTCCGTCCGGCAGGAATTGCTGCTCTACGCCCTCCACGGACTTCTGCACCTTTCAGGCTTCGACGACCTGAAGCCCGACGACCACGCCCGCATGCACGAGGCGGAGGACGCCTGGCTTGAGTCCGCGGGCTTCGGACGCGTCTTTCGTCCGTGACCGAAGGCGAGTTCACTTCGATTCGTAGTGAATTGCGATCGGGTGCCACTGCATTGTTGCAGTGGTCGGGACAGAGCACTGCAACAATGCAGTGGCACCGAAAGCTCCCAATGATCCGAGTCCGCTCTGGCGAACACAAAGGTTGCTGCGGGCCGTAGCCCCGCAGCTACCCAGCATGACTCCTGCTGCTCCATACTCGGACCTTGCCCCGCCCAATGTTGTGAGCTAGGTTGAACCCGCTGACTGTCGCGACGGAGGCCTGCTGCCACTGGTGGAGCGGGCGGTCGATCCCGGCGGTTGGAAGCGTCTGCGACGAATGAGCACATCCACCCTTTTCGACGCCACGAGCCCCCGCCGACGTGCTTGTGGCCCACGGCCTTCGCGTTCGCCTTCACGCCGCACGGTGGGCCGACGATGAGCGAAGCCCTCATCCTGCCGCTCCTGGCACTCGCGGCCGTCGGGTCGCTGGTCTTCTCGGCGTTGGCCTATGCCCTGCGCGACTACTCGCGTGGCACGCTGGCCGAGTGGTTCGAGCGCAAATCGCGATCCGGCTCCGACGCCAAGGGCAAAATCGTCCCTGGCGAGGCGGCCCTGGCACGCGTCGAGGCCGTCGCCGACTACGAAGACGAACTGGCCCTCACGGCCGCTGCTGCACGGACCGCGGCGAACCTCATCATCGTTCTGGCGATCGTGTTCCTCGTCGGCGCCTGGATGCCACCGGCGACCGAGCCGTGGGTCCGCTACGTCATCGCGTTCGTCGCGTCGTTCATCACGATCGGCCTGTTCGGTGTCGCGCTGCCGCTGGCCGTCGGAAGCCACGCGGCCGAGTCGACCATCGGCACGTTCGCCCGGCTGCTTCGCATCAAACGTGCCGCGCTCTGGCCGCTCATCCAGGCCCACGGCCCGATCGACCGCCTCGTCCGCCGAGCGACAGGCCGGCCGGAAGAGTCGGCCGAGCTGGTCGAGGAAGAGCTGGAGCAGGAGATCCTCGACATCGTCCGCGAAGGCCGCGAGGAAGGCGTCATCGGTGAGGGCGAGCACCAGATGATCGAGCGGGCCGTCCACTTCCACGACATGACGGTCGAGCAGGCGCTCACGCCGCGTGGCGACGTCGTAGGCCTGCCTGTCGACTCGTCGGCCGACGAAGTGCTGCAGGTCATCGAAGACACCGGCTACAGCCGAATACCGGTCTACGAGGACAACCTCGACCACGTCGTCGGCGTCCTCTACGCACGCGACCTCTTCCAGTACGTCGGCAAGCGCCTCAACGGCCAAGACAGCGAGGATCGTCAGACCCGTCGGTTCGACCTGCGGACCGTCGTTCGTAAGCCGATCGTCGTCCCCGAGAGCAAGCGGCTCGACGACCTGCTGCGCGACATGCAGCAGCAGAAAATCCACATGGCCATCGTGCTCGATGAGTACGGCGGCACCAGCGGCCTGGTCACGATCGAAGACATTCTCGAAGAGCTCGTGGGCGAGATCGCTGACGAGCACGAGGACCCCGACAACGACCTCTTCCGCAAGATCAGCGACACCTCCGCCGAGGCCGACGCCAAGATGGCCGTGGACGACCTGAACCGCGAGATGGGCATCCACTTGCCCGAGGACGACGAGTACGACACGCTCGCGGGTTTCGTGAACAGCACGCTCCACCGAATCCCGCCGGTCGGCACGAGCTTCGAACACGCCACCGGCAACGGCTCGCGCTACGTCTTCACGATCCTCGAAGCCGAACCGCAACGCGTGGGCCGGCTTCGCATCGAAGTCCAGCCTGAGCCCGACGCAACGGACGAGGCGGAGTGAGTTCGCAAGCCGACGCCGCGTCTCAACTCAGTTGCTGCTGCAACTCCGGCGGCAGTTTGACCGGCTTCACCGCCGCACACTCGCGGGCGATCGTCAGCAGAAGGTGATGACCCGCAACTGCGGCGGCGGCGAGGCAAGTGATCGTGAGGGCCATGGTGAGCAAGCGGTTCTACATCACGCAGCCATGCGGCCGGCGTCGTCGTCGAAGTCGAAGCCGATCGAGCCGGCTACGCCGCCCGAGCTGCCCGTCCCGCCGGCTGGTGCCGAGGTCGTGGCCGTGCCCTGCGTGGCTCCGCTGACGAGGCTGTTGAGTTCCTCGACGGCTTCCATCAGACGCTGGCTCTGGCTCGACAGCTCCTCGCCCGCTGAGGCCGACTCTTCGGCGTTGGCGGCGTTCTGCTGGGTGACCTGGTCCATCTGCTGGACCGCGCGGCTCACCTGCTCGATGCCCTGAGCCTGCTCCTGGCTGGCGGCGGAGATCTCTTCGATCAGGCCGTTGACCTTGGAGCCCGCCTCGTTGATGGCCGAGAGTGCCTGACCGACCTCGACGGCGATCGACTCGCCGTTGCGGCTGGCTTCGACGCCCTGCTCGATCATGCGGCTCGTTTCCTTGGCGGCTTCGGCCGATCGCATCGCAAGCGTGCGAACCTCTTCGGCGACGACGGCAAAGCCCTTGCCTGCCTCGCCAGCCCGTGCTGCCTCGACGGCTGCGTTCAGAGCCAGCAGGTTCGTCTGGAAGGCGATCTCGTCGATCGTCTTGATGATCTTGGCCGTCTCGTCGGCACTCGTGCGGATCTCGCCGATGGCCTTGCCCATGCGGTCGACCGCAGCGTCGCCAGCTTCGGTGGCCGTGCGCGAGTCACCGGCCAGGCGAGCCGCCTCCTTTGCGCTGTCGGCGTTGCGGCGGGTCATGCTGCTCATCTCTTCGAGCGAGCTGCTGGTCTCTTCGAGGCTCGCGGCCTGCTCGCTGGCACCCTGTGCAAGCGACTGGCTGCCGCTGGCAATCTGGCCGGCGGCGTTGCGAGTTTCCTGGCTGCCGGCACGCAGCGACGAGATGATCGCCGTTAGCGGGGCAACGATGATCTTGCGGTTGAGGAACCAGAAACCGAACGCAACGGCGGCGACGATCGGGGCGATCCAGAGGACCGTCTTGTTCACGCCCGCCATCACGACGCTGTCCAGCTCCGACATGTCGCTCTTCAACACGAACGCGCCACGCACGTCACCGACATTCCAGTCTTCCATCGGGAAGCCCAGAATGTCTCGACCGTCGCCAGTCGGGCTGTTGGCCGGATCGCCGTGACAGGCGAGGCAGTCGGCGGTGAGCTTGATCGGGCGGGCGTAGACGATCTGGTTTGCTTCCTCGTCGATGGCGAAGTACTCGTCGACGTTGCCCTTTTCGAACTGGTGCAGAATCTCGGCCTCGGACGGCGTGGGCTCGTTCTCGGGATTGCGCGCCTGGAACTTGGGAACGCGGAAGTCGTAGCCCTCTTCCTCCGCCAGCTCGCCGATCGCCTGCCATGCGGCGACGACAGGAATGGTCTTGTAGAGCTGCGTCTCGCGGAGCGGTACGCCGCTGTGCACCTCTTCCATCAGCTTCTCTTGATCGAACGCACCGCCCGCGTTGAGGTCGCCGATGGTGTTGCGCACGCTTTCGGCCTCGAGGACGGCATTGCGCATCGCCTGCTTCGTCATCGTGATGCCTTGCTCACGAATGACGCTCCGCTGCACGAAGATGCCGACGACCGCTGTCACGATAACGGCACCGACGGCGGCGATGAGGATCTTGGTGCCGAGCTTCATCTGGCCGGCGGAGTTGGAGAAGGCGTTGAGCATGGTCGTCCGTGGTACGTCGAAATGAACGCGCTTCGCGTCCACACGCGATGCGGTACTGCCCCAATTCCTTCATCGGCAGGTGGCTGCGGCTACTTGACGCACGACGACAAACTTGCGTGTCGCCTTGTCGGCTCAGGCAGCCATGTCGAAGGCCTCGAAGCCCTCGTCGCCCGGCAGCTTAAAGCTGTCGTCCGGAGACGTCTCGGCCCTGGCCGGCGACTGGGCTGGCGTAGTCGTCGTGCTCTTGGGCAACGGCGCGGGCGTGACCTTCGGCATCAGCTGCGGCGCTTTGACGGTCCTTGCAACGCGAGCCGTCGACGCACCGCCGAGCATGCGGTTGAGTGCTTCGACGGCGTTGCGGGCGATGTCCGCCTGGCGATTGAGCTCCTGGCTCGAGGCCGCCGACTCTTCGGCGTTGGCGGCGTTCTGCTGCGTGACCTGGTCCATCTGCTGGACCGCACGGCTGACCTGCTCGATGCCCTGCGCCTGCTCTTGGCTCGCGGCGGCAATCTCCTCGATCAGGCTGCCGGCCTTGGCGACGTTTTCGTTGATTTCGGTCAGCGTGGAGGCGACTTCCGTCGCGGTCGATTCGCCGTCGTGGCTGGCCTCGACCGACTGCTCGATCATGCGGCTCGTTTCCTTGGCAGCTTCAGCTGAACGCATCGCGAGCGTGCGGACCTCTTCGGCGACGACGGCAAAGCCCTTGCCCGCCTCGCCCGCTCGCGCCGCCTCGACGGCTGCGTTCAGAGCAAGCAGGTTCGTCTGGAAGGCGATCTCGTCGATCGTCTTGATGATCTTGGCCGTCTCGTCAGCACTCGTGCGGATGCGTTCGATGGCCTGGTTCATCTTGTCCATCGACTGCCCGCCGCGATCGGCACTGGTTCGGGCGGTCCCGGCCAGCCGCTCGGCCTCTTTGGCGCTGTCGGCATTGCGACGCGTCATCGAGCTCATCTGCTCAAGCGAGCTGCTGGTCTCTTCCAGGCTTGCCGCCTGCTCGCTGGCGCCCTGTGCCAATGCCTGACTGCCGCTGGCGATCTCGCTGCTGGCGGACGCGGTCTGCTCGCTGGCCGTCGTGAGCGAGACGGCCGCGACGCGGAGCTGGCCAGTGATGCTTCGCGTCAGGACGACTGCGAGCGTTCCGCCCAGTGCGAGTGCCAGTCCCATGCCGCCGAACGTGATCGTCGTGGCTCGACCCAGGTTGGTGGTCGTCGACGTTGCAATCTGCTGGGTATGGCCAAGGCCGGCGTCCATGACTTCCTGGGCGTCCTGGACGAGGGCCGCACTCGCTGCTCCGCGACGTGGGCCGATCTCTTCAACAGACGTCATCGCCTCGCGAAGCTTCTCCGCCGCATCCAGGTATCCATCGTTCGCGGCAACCACCGTCACGAGGGCTTCGCGATCGTCTTTGTCCTTGAGCAGTCCGTCGAGGGTTTCGAGCCGGACTTGGACCGTGTCGTGCCACTTTTTGACGTCATCGATGCCATCAGGATTACCTCGAGCAGCGGCCTTGAAAGCGCTGATCCGCATCTGGTTGACCTCGTTCTGAAGTGTGCCGACGTTGTCGACCTTCTTCAGCCGCACAGCGACGACGCTGCTTTCTCGGCCGGCGTCGATTTCGTCGGACATCTTCTGCCGCTGCGTCGAAACGAGCTCGCCGACATTGCCCACCAGAACTGCCGCCTGGGCATCAAGCGCGGCCTCGGCCTCGCGGCGAAGTGCGATCGCGGCGATCGTCTCCTCAAACAGCCGCTTGTACTCGCCCTCGTGGCTGCGGGCCTTCTTGATCGACTCGCGGAGCGACACGAGCTCGGGAAACTCCCGAACCATCGCCTCGGCCTCGTCGAAGCTGGCTTCTAGCACCTCGAACTCTTTGACAGCCGTCTCGCGGTACTTGGCCTCGCCGGTCAGCGAGTAGCTGCGACCGGCAAGGTTGAGCTCCTCGGCGTGCTTGAGGATGTCGGCCGCGAGGCGCACCTCGGGCACGTACTCCTCGCTGAGCTTTTCCGCTTCCTTAGAGACGCCCAGCATTTTGTATGCGACCACGCCGCCGGAGACGGCGGTGATGACGAGCGTCGCAGCAAAGGCGGCGATCAGCTTCTGACCGAGGGACAAGTTTGACATCAGCTAGAGCGATTCGAGAAGGACGAGGTGCGACAAAACGTGGGCCCCACTTCCTACATCGGCCAAACACGTCCCGGCCTTGGGCGACAGCAGCAACTTCTCGCCGCGCGGTTCTACACTGCCGCCCCGCAACCACACCTTCACCACGAACGACCCACCCGCCATGAGCCTCGCCATCGAACACGTCCAGGCCCGCCAGATCTTCGACTCCCGCGGCAATCCCACCGTCGAGGTCGACGTCCTCCTCGAAGACGGCAGTCTCGGCCAGGCCGCAGTCCCATCGGGTGCCAGCACCGGCGAAAATGAGGCCGTCGAACTCCGCGACGGCGGCGACTCGCTGATGGGCAAGGGCGTCACCAAGGCCGTCGCCAACGTCAACGACATCATCCGGCCAGAACTCCTCGGCTTCGACGCCCGCGAGCAGGAAGCGATCGACGCCCTGCTGATCGATCTCGACGGGACCGATAACAAGTCGAAGCTCGGTGCCAATGCCACGCTCGGCGTCTCCATGGCCGTCGCTAAGGCCGCCGCGGACGGTTGCGGCCTGCCGCTGTGGCGCTACCTCGGAGGACCGGCTGCCAAGACGCTGCCCGTCCCGATGCTCAACATCCTCAACGGCGGCAAGCACGCGGACAACACCGTCGACTTCCAGGAGTTCATGATCCAGCCGTGGGGCTTTGAGCGCTTCGAAGACGCGATGCGGGCCGGCGTGGAGATCTACCACCACCTCAAGAGCGTCCTCAAGAAGCGCGGCATGAGCACCGCCGTCGGCGACGAGGGTGGCTTCGCGCCGAACCTCGAGAACAACGAAGACGCCATCAAGGTCATCGAAGAGGCCACCGACAAAGCCGGTTACAAGTGGGGCGAGCAGATCTTCGTCGCCCTCGACCCCGCGACCAGCGAACTCTGGAACGAGGCCGAGAAGGACGGCAAGGAAGGCTACAAGTTCTTCAGCAGCACGCAGGAGATCATCAGCTCCGACGACATGGCCAACCTCTGGGCCGAGTGGAGTAAGAAGTACCCGATCAAGAGCATCGAAG